>JAAYBR010000039.1 GCA_012730045.1 Candidatus Hydrogenedentota bacterium
CTTACGCCTCGCCGACTCCATCCCCCTGGAACGACTGCGCCAATGGGAACTGGAGCGGAATCTCTGGATCGAACACCATCCGCCACCGCACACCCCCGAGCAGACCAGTGAGTTCTGGACGCTGTTTCCGGAGCGGTTTCACCGCTGGCTGGACGCCGGACATGGCGCCTGCACTCTGGGGGTTCCGGCAGTGTCCGAATTCATGGAAACCGTGCTGCGCCACTTTGACGGAGGCCGGTATGTGCTCGGTGAGCATGTGGTCATGCCCAACCATGTGCATGCCATCGTGTCGCCCATGCGCGGAGTGGAGCTCTCGGGCATCCTGCACTCATGGAAATCCTACTCAGCCAAGAGGATAAACCAGATGACCGGACGCAGCGGCAGACTCTGGCAGCACGAGTCGTTTGATCACATTGTCCGAAGTCCCAGGCAGCTGGAACGCATAAACGCCTACATAAGGAACAACCCGAGAGGCTCCGGGAGATGATTCGGACGGATCCAACATAGACGCGCCATCCTGGCGCGTTCCCGGGGCTTTCCGTTGACTCCAAGAACGCGGCAAGATGCCGCGTCTACGGTTTCCGACCCGCGCTCCGGGTTCGGGGCGCAAACGTAGACGCGCCATCCTGGCGCGTTCCCGGGGCTTTCCGTTGACTCCAAGAACGCGGCAAGATGCCGCGTCTACGGTTTCCGGCCCGCGCTCCGGGTTCGGGGCCAAACGTAGACGCGCCATCCTGGCGCGTTCCCGGGGCTTTCCGTTGACTCCAAGAACGCGGCAAGATGCCGCGTCTACGGTTTCCGGCCCGCGCTCCGGGGTTTGGGGCGCGGGCCGGGGGATGGCTGTGCGGGGGCTTTCGCCTAGCGGGCGAGGCCCTGGTATTTCTTGAGCTCGCCGGGCTTGAACTTGGCGAGTTCGGCGGCGTTGGCCAAAACCTTCTTGACGGCCTCGGCGTAGAGCTCCATGTCCTGCTTGGTGTTCATCAGGATCTGGTGGTGCGCCGTGACGCCGCTGGCGGCGGTGGCCCCGGTGCAGACGGGGAGGCTGAACCGGGAGGGCGTGATGGCCTTGAAGTATTTGTCGTTGAGCATGTGGCGGACCTTGGTGGTCGGCTTGAAGAGGCCACAGTTGTTGAGCGGGTCGTAGGGCGGCTCGAACTCGTCGGGCATGTTCAGCTCGGCGTTGAGGGCGACGCAGAAGCGCGTGTTGTCAATGCCGAGGGCCTCGGTGTCGAGGCGGAAGGCGAAGTTGAAGTAGCTTTGCTGGGTGACCTGGGGGCGGCGGCGCATGGGCATGACGCCGGGGATCTGCGCCAGCAGGCTGTTGAGATAAATGGCGTTCGCGTCGCGCAGCCTGACCTGGGCGTCGAGGCGGCGCAGCCCGCCGAGGAGCAGGGCGGCCTGCCACTCCGTGATGCGGTAGTTGCCGGACTGGAGGGCGGTGTCCATGCCGACGGCCTTCTTGAGGCCGAACACGGGCGGGTCGGCGGGGTAGGGCCGGCCGCAGTTGCGCAGGCTGTAGAGCTTGTAAAAGAGGTCCTTGGTCTTGCACATGTTGAAGCCGCCCTCGCCGCTGGAGAGGACCTTGGACTCCTGGAAGCTCCAGGAGCTGACGTCGCCGAAGGAGCCGACGCCCTTCCCCTTCCAGAAGCTGCCGTGCTGGTGGGCGCAGTCCTCGATGAGGAAGAGCTTGTGCTTCTTGCAGATCCTCTGGAGGCGGTCCAGGTCCGTCATGCAGCCGTAGAGGTGCACCACGATGACGGCGCGGGTCTTGGGGGTGATGGCGGCCTCGACCTTGTCCAGGTCCAGGTTCCACGTGTCCGGCTCGACGTCCACGAGGACGGGGATGGCGTTCACGTCCACGCACGCCGCCGCGGTGGCCTGCCAGGTCATGCCGGGCACGATCACCTCGTCATACGCGCCGACGCCGAGCGCCTCCAGGGCGAGCTGGATGCCCACGGTGCCGTTGGCGCAGCAGAGACCGTATTTCGCCGTCTGGTAGGCCGTGAACTTCTCGGCGAACTCCCACTCCACGGGCCCGTCGAAGGACCAGCGGTTGGACGCGGTGATCTTGGACACAAGTTTCACGTCCTCCGCGTCGCTGATGGGCCACTTCGCCCACTTCTTCGACTTGCCGACCAGGGCCTTGCCGCCCAAAACCGCGAGTTTTGCCATGACTCCACATCTCCGTTGGTTGTGGCGGACGCCGACTCCCATGCCGCCGTGACTCCTGGGGGTTCCTTCTGCGGGGAACCCGAACGTCTATCATAGGGGTTTCCGGGGAACGTCCGCAACGGCGCGGCCAACGTGTCCAGGGATTCCGGGAACGAGATCGCGCCGGTCGCTGCCGCTCCCTGCTAATGAAGTAGACGTCTTTTTCCGCGCCACAGGCTGCCGGTTGCTCTTTGCCCCTGCATCCCAAACATGGAAATGGCCGGAAATCAACGTCTTGGGCATCCCGGAGGGATGCAGGACATTAGCCGGTGGTTGAGCGAAGCGACACCACCGGATGACAGGCCCCTCCCATTTTTCTCAAGAACCCCGGCAGGGGTTCAGGACACGTCGGTTTCCATTTGCCCCGGAGTCCCGCACCCCTGCCGGGGTGCGAAAAAGGAAGGAAGCATACCCGTTCCCGGTGGTGTCGCTTCGCTCAACCACCGGCTAATGGCCCTCACCCCTCCGGGGTGAAGAGAAAAGGACTCCCGTATCCATGGATCCATGTACATAATCCCCACCCACGGCGGTCAAGGGTCCGCTGTGACGGTGATTTCCCCAGTCATCGCGGGGAGGCCGTTCTGCGGCCGACGCGGCGGCCTCTTGTCGGAAGGCCCGCAGTCCGGCGCGCCCGCGGGGGAACAGGCCCGCCTGTTTGGCGCGGACAGAGGCCGATGCGGTACCATAGGGGAAAACCTGCCGGATGCGCGGCGCGCTTTGGACCGCGCGGCCCGAGGGTCCGGAAAGCGGAAATCCCATGCGCACTGTTGACAACCTCAACGTCCTGTCCTTCGTTCCCCTGATCGCGCCCTCCTCGCTAAAGGCCGAGATCCCCGCCGGGGAGGCCGTGCGCGACTCCGTCGCCGAGGCGCGGCAGGAGATCATGGACATTCTGGACGGGCGCGACCGGCGCCTGCTCGTGATCGTGGGGCCGTGCTCGGTGCACCACCGGGACGCGGCGCTGGACTACGCCGCCCGGCTGGCGCGGCTGCGGGCGGAGCTGGGCGACCGGCTGCTGCTGGTGATGCGGGTGTATTTCGAGAAGCCGCGCACGACGGTGGGCTGGAAGGGCCTGATCAACGACCCCGACCTGGACGGCAGCTACAACGTGGTAAAGGGGCTGCGCAAGGCGCGCGAGATCCTGCTGCGGATCAATGAGATGGGCGTGCCCGCGGCCAGCGAGCTGCTTGACCCCATCATCCCGCAGTACATCGCCGACCTGCTGGCGTGGGTGTCCATCGGCGCGCGCACCAGCGAGTCGCAGACCCACCGCGAGCTCGCCAGCGGCCTCTCCATGCCCGTCGGCTTCAAGAACGGCACCAGCGGCAATCTCCAGGTCGCCATTGACGGCGTGCTCTCCGCCTCCTGCGCCCACCATTTCCTCGGCGTGGACGAACACGGCGGCACCTGCGTCGTCGCCACGCGGGGCAACCCCTGCTGCCATATCATCCTGCGGGGCGGGCGCTCGGGGCCGAACTACGACCCCGTAAGCGTCATCACCGCCGAGGAGCAGATGAAGACGGCCGGGCTGCCGCCCCGGATTCTCGTGGACTGCAGCCACGCCAACTGCGGCAAGCGCCCGCACCTGCAGGCCCATGTCCTGCGGGACGTCGTCCAGCAGCGCCTGGAGGGCGGCACCTCCCTCATGGGCGTGATGCTGGAGAGCAACCTCGGCGGCGGCAGCCAGAAACTCGCCGGGGACGCCTCGCAGCTCGCCTACGGCGTCAGCATCACCGACCCCTGCCTGGACTGGGACGCCACGGAGGGCATCCTCCGCGAGGCCCACGCCAAACTGGCCGCCTGCGGGGACTGTCCCCGGAAATAACCCGCCGCCGAAAGGAGCCCCGCCATGCGCAAGATCGCCCTCGTCATGAAGCTCAAGCCCGGATTTGAAGCCGAATACAAACGCCGCCACGACGCGCTCTGGCCCGAGATGGCCGACATGCTCCGCCGGGCGGGCGTGTCCGACTACTCCATCTTCCTCGACCGGGAAACCCTCACCCTCTTCGCCGTCCACCGGCTGGAGGATGAAAACACCCTCGCCGACCTGCCCAACACCGAAACGGTGAAAAAGTGGTGGGCGTACATGGCGGACATCATGGAAACCAACCCCGACAACTCCCCCTGGAACCGGCCGCTGGAGGAGGTCTTCTACCTCGAGTAGGCCGCGGGGGGCTGGAAACAGAAAATGACACAGGAACCAAGGCAATTCCACGCGACCACCGTCCTCTGCGTGCGCAGGGACGGCGTGGTCGCCCTCGGCGGCGACGGCCAGGTCACCCTCGGCGACACGGTCATGAAGGGCAACGCAGTCAAAATCCGGCGGCTCGCCGACGGCGCCGTGCTGGCCGGCTTCGCCGGGGCGGTCGCCGACGCCTTCACCCTCTTCGACCGCTTCGAGGCCCGGCTCAAGGAGCACAACAACCTCCTCACCCGCGCCGCCGTGGAACTGGGCCGCGAGTGGCGCACGGACAAGTACCTCCGCCAGCTCAACGCCCTGCTCGCCGTCTGCGACCGCAGCACCTCCCTTCTCATCAGCGGCACCGGCGAGATCATCGAACCCGAGGACGGCATCCTGGCCATCGGCTCCGGCGGCCCCTACGCCCTCGCCGCCGCCCGCGCCCTCACCGCCAACACCCCCCTCTCCGCCCCCGAAGTGGTCGCCGAGGCCCTCCGGATCGCCGCCGGCATCTGCATCTACACCAACACAAACATAACGGTGGAAACGCTTTAGGCCCGTCGGCACCCCCGGTTAAAATTAAGTACCCCCCCGGCGGACGGTCCGGAGGGGTTGCATGTGCTCACGAGAGACATGCGCAAGGGTTTCGCCCCATTTGACTCCCCGCCCCCTCTCCGGGTTTCACCTCACCCAAAAAGCCCGCGCCGCGGCGCTCCGCTTCGCGGTTTCCCCACTTTTTATTGCTTTACTTCCTTGTTTTTCAGGAAAACGTTGTGTATACTCAAGATGGGGTGCGTTAACTCCCGCCGAAGGTGAGATATGCCCCGGCTAACGTTCGGAAACGCCGGACTCAGGCCCCCATGGCACTGGGCCGGAAACTGCACTATATCTAGAAAAGGAGAGGAACGATGACTTTGGGACTCAAACAAACCGGAGTGAGACGTGTGGCCCTGTGCTTGGCACTGGCGATGGTCGCGCTCGCCTTGGCCGCCCCCTCGGCGCGCGCCGAGGAGCGTGTGCCCCGCGTGATGTACATCGGGGACAGCTGGACGGGCTTTTTGTGGGCCTTCCGCACCCTGCGCGACGTGCTTCCGGAATATGAAGGGCTCGGCCGCTGGGTCGAGGTGGGCGCCCGCACCGCGGTCATGGGCTCCAAGGCCTTTGAATGGCTGACGCCGGCGCGGCTGGCGGTGGTGGACGAGGAGCTGGCGCTCAACCCGAACGTGGACGTGGTCGTGGTGACCCTTGGCGGCAACGACTTCTCCGGCGGCACCAAGAACGTCCTGACGTGGAACATGGGCCGCGAGGTGGACTTCTACGACTGGTACTATGAGACGCACAGCGTCGTTGACCGCAACTTCAACGACGACTGGGAAGCCTGGCGGACCTGGTACCAGACCGGCGCCAACTACGACGAGGACCACGCCTTCAAGGCCTGCGCCAATCCCCCGGCGGACGGGTGCTGGGGCTCCGCGCCCAACTACGGCGTGGACCTGCTGATGAACAAGGTCAAGGGCGAGATCAAGCTGCTGGTGCAGCACATCCTTGACGTGCGCCCGGACCTCCGCGTCGTCATCGTGGGCTACGACTACGTCTGCCGCTGGCCCAAGAGCCGCATGGCCCAGAACGCCCACGGCGTGCGCGCCCAGAGCGAGGGCCTCTTCTCCATGGAGCGGACCAAGTTCGAGATCGCCCAGGAGCTCGAAAGCGCGGGATACGCGGGGCGCGTGCGCTTCGTGCAGAACCTCGGCGTGATGCAGCACACCTACGGCTACTACAAGGGCAACGAGCGCGCCATGGAGCCCTGGCATGGCGTCGCCGACCCGGTCATCGCCCCGGGCGTCGCCCCCATGCCCGGCAGCGGCGACACCTGGTTCGTCGGCGGCGACCCGGACTGCCTTTCGCCCCTGGCGTCCTACATTGACTACGACATCCACCTGACCGCCGAGGGCTACGAGATCATCGCCCGGCGCTTCCTCGACGACTGCGTCGCCGAATGGCTCAACTACCCGAAGGTTCTCGCCATCCTTCCCAACGAGGGCAAGTCCCCGCTGCTGACCTTCGGCGTCACCTTCTCCCACCCCGTCACGGGCGTGGACGCCTCCGACTTCGAGGTCTTCCTCGGGCCGAACAAGGCCATGTCCATCGTCGGCGTCGCCGGAACCGGCGACTCCTACGTGGTCACGGCGGACGCCGACGGCGCCTCCGGCGAGGTGCTCATCCGCGTGGTGGACGACGGCAGCATCGTCCGCGAGGACAACGGAATCCAGCTCGGCGGCCCCGGCACGGGCAACGGACTCTTCGAGTTCAACGGCACCTACGAGTACGCCGACATCGTGCGCCCGGGCGACGACAACTTCGCCTTGGCCCTCAACTACCTGTACCTGAACTCCCGCGCCTACGAGGACCTGCTCCAGGGCTTCTCCTTCAACCCGACGCGTTTCGACGCCAACGGAAACTTCTTCCTTGAGGGAAGCATTGACGATCCGATTGTCATCCCCGGCAACAACATGCTGGACATCTTTGAGTTCACCCTTATTGAGTACTGCATGGCCAACCCGGGCGTCAACTACGGCGCCCAGGGCGGCATTGTCGCCGCGGATGTCGCCGCCGCCTGGCAGAACAACATCGCCGAAATGCAGGCCGTCCTCGGCGGCGACGGCGGCCTCGCCGACCTGATTCTGCCCGGCCTGGACACCATTCTGGCGGGCTACATGACCCTGGGCGACCCCAACTCCCTCACGCTGCCCATCGTTCTGATTCCCCTGCTCGCCGAGTTGAAGGATCAGGGCTTCCCGGTGGAAATCGGCATACTTGACCAGTCCCATTTCGTCATGTTCCCGGCCATCCTCGCGAAAACGGCTGACGCGGACAAGGACGGCTGGACCAACGAGCAGGAGTACGCCTACTTCGCCTGCGAAGGCGCCGGCGCCTACGCCGCCGCCGCCTGCAACGCCGCCATCCAGCCGAAGACCGGCGCGGGCACCTACGAGCGCGACGACCCCGCGCGCATCGCCATGCTGGGCGCCGGCGCGCAGAGCCCCGCGTGGGACAGCACCTTCCAGTGGTTCCGAAACGGCGTGCCGCTGGCCGATGACGGCAACATCAACGGCAGCGCGACCCGCTGCCTGAACATCCTCGCCATGACGCCGGAACTGACCGGAAACTACACCTGCGCCTACCTCGTGCCCGGCACTCCAGACCCCAAACTGCGGGCGCCCGCCACCTACGGCCCCATCCAGGTGAAGGGCGTCGAGGCCCTGCCCGCCGCCTCCGGCTTCGGGCTGGGCGCGCTGGCCCTGGCCACCGCCCTCGGCGGCCTGGCCGCCCTGCGCCGCAGGAAGTAACCGCCGTCACAGGACTCTTCCCCGGGCCGCCGGTCTTCGGACCGGCGGCCCGGCCTGCATTCCGGACGCCGGGGGGAAGCGGTCCCGCGGGCGCTGTGGTACCATGGGACGGCGGCGGACGGCCCTCCGCGCCGCCGCAGGAAGCAAGGCCGGGGGCGCGGTGTTAATGGAAAAGACGGAACATGGAAACAAGACGGGGCTCAAGAAACGCCCCACCGAAGACGTGGAGGAGCCGCCCTCCTACCGCGTCCTGCTGCTGAACGACGATTACACCACCATGGATTTCGTGGTCGGCATCCTGGAGGAGGTCTTCCACAAGCCCCGGGGCGAGGCCATGCGCATCATGCTCGCGGTGCACCGGCATGGCCGGGGCCTCGCCGGTGTTTACATAAGGCAGGTGGCGGAGACGAAATGCGGCACGGTGGCCGCACGCGCGCGCGCCGCGGGGTTCCCGCTGCGCTGCGCCATGGAGAGGGAGTAGGCGGAGAAACGGCGCAAGCCGGGAAAGAGACCGGAAAATGCTGAGCAGAGAGCTGGAAAAGGTGCTGGGACGGGCGCTGCACGAGGCCCGGTCGCGGCGCCATGAATACCTGAGCGTGGAGCATGTGCTCCACGCCCTCACCCGCGACCCCTACGGGGCGGAGATTATCACCGCCTGCGGCGGCGACACAAAGGCCCTGCGCCGCGCCCTGGAGCAGTTCCTGGAGCGCCACATCGAGCGGGTGCCCGAGGGCAAACCGGTCACCCTCCAGCAGACCGCCTCCCTGGAACGCCTGCTGCAGCGCGCCTTCCTCCAGGTGCAGTTCTCCGGCAAGGAGTCCGTGGACGCCGGGGACATCCTGGCCGCCATCCTGGACGAGGACGAGCTGCACGCGGCGGTCTTCCTGAGAAGACAGGGGATAACCCGCCTCGACGTGCTCGATTATGTCTCCCACGGCGTCTCCAAGGCCGGAAAAGACGCCGGCGGAGAATCCGACGACGGGGAATGGTACGAGGAGGACGATGGGGACGAGGAGGAGGCGGGGGTCCGCGGAGAGAAGGAGCGGCCCGCCCCCAGCGCCCTGGAATCCTTCACGGTCTCCCTCACCAAGCGGGCCGCCGAGGGCGCCCTCGACCCCCTGATCGGCCGCGACCGGGAAATCCGGCGCGCCCTGCGCATCCTGTGCCGCAGGCGCAAGAACAACCCCGTCTTCGTGGGCGAGCCCGGCACCGGAAAGACCGCCCTGGCCGAGGGCCTCGC
Source organism: Candidatus Hydrogenedentota bacterium (assembly GCA_012730045.1). Classification (NCBI taxonomy): domain Bacteria; kingdom Pseudomonadati; phylum Candidatus Hydrogenedentota; species Candidatus Hydrogenedentota bacterium. Next base: position 8,978 of record JAAYBR010000039.1, read on the forward strand.
CCTGCGCCTCCACGAGGCCGCCACCGGCGCGGGCCGGGTGCATGTGCCCGACGACCTGAAACAGGCCGAAATCCTCTCGCTGGACGTCGCGGGCATGCTGGCGGGAACCAAGTTCCGCGGCGACTTCGAGCAGCGCGTGAAGGGCGTCGTGCGCGAGGCCGCGCAGCGCGGCAACGTGATCCTCTTCATAGACGAGATTCACAGCATCGTCGGCGCCGGATCCACCTCCGAGTCCACCATGGACGCCTCCGCCATTCTCAAGCCCGCCCTCGCCTCCGGCGAGCTGCGCTGCATCGGCGCGACGACCCACGGGGATTTCAAGAACCACTTTGAGAAGGACCACGCCCTGGCCCGCCGCTTCCAGAAGATTGAAGTGGACGAGCCGGATGTGGACGACACCCTGCGCATCCTCCGGGGCCTGCGCGGCCGCTACGAGGCGCACCACGGCGTGCGCTACACCAATGACGCCCTGCGCGCCGCCGCCGAGCTGGCCGCACGCCACATTAACGACCGCTTCCTCCCCGACAAGGCCATTGACCTCCTCGACGAGGCCGGCGCGGGCGCCCGCACCGACGGCCCCGCCCGCAGGAAAACCATCCGGCCCCGCGACATCGAGCAGGTGGTCTCCGAGATCGCCCAGATTCCCGCCCGCAACCTGAGCGGGTCGGAAAAGGACCGCCTGGGCGTCCTCGAGAAAGACCTGCTCACTGCCGTCTACGGACAGGACGAGGCCGTCGCGGAGGTCGTGCGCGCCATCAAGCGCGCCCGCGCGGGGCTGGGCCGGCCCAACAAGCCCATCGGTTCCTTCCTCTTCGCCGGCCCCACCGGCGTCGGCAAGACCGAGGTCGCCCGGCGCCTCGCGGAAACCCTCGGCAACCACTTCGCCTGCTACGACATGAGCGAGTACATGGAGAAGCACGCCGTGTCGCGCCTCATCGGCGCGCCCCCGGGCTATGTCGGCTTCGAGCAGGGCGGCCTGCTGGTGGACGAAATCCGCAGGAACCCCTACACCGTCCTGCTGCTCGACGAGATTGAGAAGGCCCACCCGGACCTCTTCAACATCCTCCTCCAGGTCATGGACAGCGCCACCCTCACGGACAACGCGGGCCGCAAGGCCGACTTCCGCAACGTGGTCCTCATCATGACCTCCAACGCGGGGGCGCGTGAAATGGCCGCCCCCTCCATCGGCTTCCAGTCCGACGGGGAGGACGCCGCCCCCAAGAGCCGAAAGGCCATCGAGAAGGCCTTCTCCCCGGAGTTCCGCAACCGCCTGGACGGCGTCATCATTTTCCACTCCCTCACCATGGAGGTGGTCGGACGGATTGTGGACAAGTTCATCCGCCAGCTCAACCGGCAGCTTGTGGAACGCCGCGTCACCCTCTCGCTGTCGGACGAGGCGCGGACCTGGCTCGCCGAGGCCGGCTATGATCCCAAGTTCGGCGCGCGGCCCCTCGCGCGGAAAATCGAACAGGAAATCGAGCCCCTCCTCGCCGAGGAAATCCTGTTCGGCCGGCTGACCGACGGCGGCCAGGTCGAGGTCCGGATCCAGGACGGCAAACCCGCCTTCACCATCACGCCGCCGCCCCCGGAGGGGCGCCGGAAAAAGTCCACCGTGGAGGCCTGACCCCGTGAAAATGAGACGCCATCACACCGCGGGCGGGGTGGTCTTCGACGGCGGGGGACGCCTGCTCGCGCTCGAGCGCCATGTGCCGCGCGATGGAGCCGTCGTGCATGAAATCCGGCTGCCCAAGGGGCACCTGGACCCCGGCGAGACACCGGAGCAGGCCGCTGTCCGCGAGGTGCGCGAGGAGTCGGGCTATCAGGGGCTGGAGATCACCGCCGACCTCGGCGAGGCCGAAAGCGAGTACACCTTCCGAGGCAAACGGCACCACCGGACCGAGCGCTATTTCCTCATGCGCCTCACCGACCCCCGGCGCGGCGCACCCCAGCCCGTCGGCGAGGAGGAGGCCCTGTTTTCGCCCGCCTGGCTCGATCCGCGGGAGGCCGCGGCACGGCTAACCTATCCCAGCGAGCAGGAATTCGCCCGCCGCGCCCTCCTGAGAATGGCGGAACAGGAAACTCAGCGCGCCGACTGAAGGAAGCGCACCGCGTCCCCGGGATAATCCGTGAACAGGCCGTCCACCCCGCCCTCCACCAGAAAGGCCCGAAGCTCCTCCTCGAAGGTGGAAAACCGCTTGTCCACCTCGTCGCGGCGCAGGGTGTAGGGGTGGACCAGCAGCTTCGCGTCGTGCGCGCGCTTCACCAGTTCCGGGTCCGCGAGCACGCGGCCCTTGTCCGGCCCGATCCCCTCGGCGTACTGCGCGATCTTGGCGAGGTTCTCCGCCGTCACCAAGGCGTCCTGGATTTTGCTGTCCGATATGAGGTGGATCTGGGGCAGTTCGGAACCGAGCTCCTGGCGCATCCGCTTGAGCGGGCCGGGGTCGAAACACTGCACGAAAATCCGCGCGTCTTTCCCCTCATAGCCGTACCTCTTGCAGATTTCCAGGAAAGCCTCCTCCATGGGCAGCCCCGCGCCCCGGTGGAACGCCGGGTTCTTCAGTTCGGGGTAGATGCCCGCCTCGCGGCCCGTGGTCTTGTTCAGCCCCTGCACCAGCTCAATGGCCTCCTCAAACGTCGGAATGCGGAAGTCCGCCGCCCCCTTGGGAAACCGGTTCGGCAGCCGCTCCACGGCGCGCAGGGTCCGGATTTCCGCCAGCGTGAAATCCGCGGCGTACCACCGGCCGTCCTCCCGCTTGCGGTCCGGGAACACCTCGGCAGCGTTCGTCGTGTCGTCCAGATGGATGTCATGCAGGCAGACAAACGCCCCGTCCTTCGTGCGCACCAGGTCCTGCTCGATATAGTCGGCCCCCAGCACATGCGCCGCCGCATACGCCTCCAGCGTGTGCTCCGGCAGCAGGCCACTGGCCCCCCGGTGGGCAATGATCACCGGGTCCGCCGCCGCATACCAGCAGACAGCCGCCGCACACCACACCGCCACAGGACAAGTTCTCATGCGCATCATCGTGTTCCTTCCGTTTCCCGCATTATGACAGAGCCCCCCGCCCCCCGCCAACACCTTCCATGCCGCCGCTTTCCCGCCGCCATTCCCCAAGAAAAGACTGGACAACGCCCCTGCTTTTCGGTAGAATATATTGTTGACAAGATAGGAATGGTGTGTTTCCGAGGGTGGCGGTGCGTCTGCCGCAGCCGTTGGGAGCATGCCGGGGTCCCCCCGCTTGCCGGGGTTGATGAGGGACAGACGATGAACATGCGACTTTCGGTGCTCTCTTTGGGGGTGTTGCTGGCCCTTTCTTTCACCGCATCGGCGGTGCCGCCCGCCTACGAGGGGCAGTTCGGCAATCCGGAGGAGCCCGCGCTGCGTCCGGTGAAATGGGCCTGGCTGGGATTCACCTCCTTCTTCACCAACGTGCATGCTGGACTGAAGAAGGGTGTCTACCAGGATCCGGCGGCCATGACCTGCGAGGGCGCGAAGGGCACCGTTGTGGGGGGGGGCTCCTTCGTCAGCCATGTGGCCAGCGGGCTCACCTATGCCCCCGTGCCCCGCAAGGGCAAATCCTCCATGACCTATGAGCAGGCGGCCATGATGGTCATCGAAAAGGAGACGGCGAAGGCCTGCTGCGCGGAGGGGCAGCCCTGCTGCGCGGAGGAGAAGGCATGCGAGGAGGCGCCCGCGCCCAAGCCCGCCCCCAGCACAGTGCTGCCGACCACAGACCCGAAAGCGGAGACGCCGGCCTTCCACATCGAGGAGTCCCCCGTCCAGAAGGCCCAGCGACGCTACGCGCCGCTGGAGACCAGCTACCGCAGCAAGCTGCGCCCCCAGGGCAAAGGCAACCTGCTCAAACTGGCCAAGTGACGTTTCCCCAGGACTGACAATCCCTCCCGCCCCCGGAATCCGGGGGCGGTTTTTTTCGCCGGGGACGGGGCTCAGAAGAGGGGGTCATGTCCCGCGGGCCGCCCGTCCATGATGCGGCGGATTTCGCCGACCAGGTCGTTGACCGTGACCGGCTTGATCATGACGCTCGAGATGCCGGCGGCTTTCAGGTCGTCCTTGTCTATCATGTCGCTGTAGCCGGTGAAAAGAAGAACGGGAAGGTCGGGCCGCCGGCTGGTGATCCGGACGGCGAGGTCCGAGCCGGACATGCCGGGCATGACCTGGTCGGTGATGACCAGGTCAAAATGGCCGGGACCGCGCTCAAAGGCCCGCAGGGCCTCCCCCGCGTCCCTGCACAGGGTGACGGAGAATCCCAGCCGGGGCAGGGCCAGGTCCGCGAAGCGCAGCACCGCCTCGTCGTCGTCCACGAAGAGGATGCGCTCGCTGCCGCCGCGGGAGACCGCCGGCGGCGCCTGCTCCTCCACCAGCACGCCCCCCACGCGCGGCAGCCACACCTGGAAGGACGACCCCGCGCCGATGCGGCTCTCCGCGCGGATCGCGCCGCCGTGGCCCGTCACGATGCCGTGGGCCACCGCCAGCCCCATGCCGGTGCCCTCGCCCGGCCGCTTGGTGGTGAAGAAGGGGTCGAACACGCGCTCGAGAACGGCGTCGGACATGCCGTGCCCCGTGTCGTTGACGGTGAGCAGGACATACGGCCCCACATGCAGGCGCGGGTGGGCCGCCGCTGTGCCCGCGTCCACCTCCACGTCCTCCACGCGCAGCTCCAGCCGCCCGCCCGATTCGCGCATGGCCTGGGCGGCGTTGGTGCAGAGGTTCATGATGACCTGGTGCATCTGGGCGGCGTTGGCCATGACGGCCCCGGAGTGCGTGTCCACGGTGTCCATGATGTCAATGGTCGGGGGCAGGGAGGCCCGCAGCAGCTTGAGCGCCTCGCGCGCGACAATATGCAGGTAGAGGGCGTCCCGCTCCTCGCCGCCCCGGCGGCTGAAGGCCAGAATCTGCCGCACGAGGTCCTTGGCCCGGTGGGCCGCCTGCAGGGCCTCGTGCAGGTCCTCATGGGTGCGGGAGTCCGGGGCGATGTCGCGCAGCGCGAGGTCCGTCAGCCCGATGATGCCCGCCAGAATGTTGTTAAAGTCGTGGGCGATCCCCCCGGCAAGCACACCCAGGCTTTCCAGGCGCTGCGAGTGGCGGAACTGGTTTTCCAGCCGGCGCCGCTCCTCCTGCGTCTGGACGCGCGCCGTGATGTCCTTCATCGTGCCCAGCATGCGCAGCGCCCGCCCGTCCTCCCCCGGAAGGGCCACCCCGGCGTCCTCGATATGCCGCGTCTCGCCCGACTTGTGCAGGATGCGGTATTCCATCTGGTACTTGCCCACCCCCCGGAGCGCCTCGCGGAAACGCGACAGCACCAGCGGCCGGTCGTCCGGATGGATGCGCTGCCGCCAGCGGCGCCAGCCGAACCCGGCAAGCTCCGCCGCCGTGTACCCCGTCACCTGCGTGAACGCGCCGCCCCAGGTGATGTCCCCGGTGCGCACGTTGCAGTCGTAGATGAGCTGGCCCGTCTGGTCCGCCAGAAAACCGTAGCCCTGCTCCGCCGGCGCCGCGCCGCCCGTCCTTCCCACGGCGAGCACGGCGCTGCCCTCCTCCGTGTCCACGATCCCGGCGGTCACAAACATTGGCAGGCGGCTTCCGTCGCGGCGCGTGAGCACCGTCTCAAAGGACAGCTGCCGGTGAAGCACGATGCTCTCGATGCGCCCCTGCAGGTTCTGCATGCGGTCGGGCACGGACAGGTTGCGCAGGATCAGGCGCGCGGCCTCCTCGCGGGAGTAGCCGAGCCAGCGGCAGGCCGTCTCGTTAATCTCCAGCACCCGCCCCCCCTCGTTGTTTCCCGTCACCTCGAAGAGGAGCACCGCGTTGTCGCACGCGTCGAACAGCAGCCGGTAGCGCAGGTCGGTCTCGTAGAGGGCGCGCGACCGGTCCTCGGCCACGTCGGCCAGCCGGCGGTTCACCTCGCGCAGCCCGGCCTCGGCCCGCTTGATGCGCAGCATCACGCGCACCTTCGCCAGCAGCTCCATCGGCTCCGCCTCGCGCGGCAGGAAGTCGTCGGCCCCCGCCTCCAGCCCCAGCACGCGCGTCCGCGCGTCCGTGTCCCGGTCCGTCACCAGCAGAATGGGAAACGCGTCCGTGTCCGGGTCCGCCTTCAGCCGGCGGCACAGCTCGATGCCCGACAGGCCCGGCGGGTCCGCCCCGATGATCGCGCAGTCCGTGTCGCCCCCCCGCGCCGCAACGGCCGCGGCCTCCGGCGTGTCCGCCCCGCGCACGATGCAGCCGGGAAACCCCCGGCGCAGCATCCGGGTCAGACGTTCGGCCGCCGCCGTGTCGTTGATGACCAGCAGCAGGACCGGGCGCAGCTTGTCTTTCTTCGGAGGAGCCATCGGGCGGCCATTATACCCGCCCCGCCCCGGGGGGCGCATCGGATATAATGCGGCGATGGAGCGGAGGAGGAGAACGCATGGCGGAACCTGTGAAACACGCGCGGACCCGGTCGGTCCTGCTGTGGGCGGGCCTCTTCGCGCTCGCCCTGGCCCTGCGGGTCTTCCGCCTGGACGGGCAGTCCCTTTTCTGGGACGACTACAACGGGCTGGTGGGCCTGGCTGAGCCGGGTCTCGTGGACAGCATCCTCGCCGCCCGCGACGTGAACCCCGAGGGCATGCCGCTTTACCATGTGGTCCAGTACCTCTTCCGCGGCCTCATCGGCGGCTCCCCCCCGGCCATGCGGGGGCTCTCCATTGCCATCGGGCTGGCCACCCTGCCGTTCGTTTGCGCGGCCGCCTCGGCCGCCTTCGGCCGCCGCGTGCCGTCTTCGTCGCCGCCCTGGCGGTCCTGTACGCGCACCAGCTCTGCCTGCTGCTTCCCGGCACGACGCGCACCCCGTGGATGGAGGCGGGAAGACGCGTCCTTGGAGAGGCGCGCCCGGGCGACCTGGTGCTGGTCGGCGGCCATGGCCACGCGCAGAAAAACCTGGGGCTGCTCACCGCAAATATGCCCCCCAACGGCATGACCATTGCCGCGGCCCACACCGTGGACGCGGCCATACTCAAGGCGGCGGCGGCCCTCTGCCCGGACGCCCCGGAGTCGGCGGCACGCGTTCCGGAAGACGGTGCCGTCCACTACGTCACCTGCCTGGAATGGGGCCGGGCCCGTCTGGACGGACTGCGGGAGGGACTGGCACTGTTCGGGCTGGAAACCCGGGAGACCACCCTGCCCGGCGGGGAATCCATGGCGGTCTTCCGGATCACGCGCCCCGCCCAGGGCGGGCCGCGCCCCTTCCCGGAAGCCTGCGCGGACTACTGGGACGGCCTGCCGGATCCCGCGCGCACCGTTTCCGGGGTGGATCTGGGGGCGCTGCTTGAACGCGCCCACATTGACACGGACAGGATGCGGGCCCTTCGTCTGATGCGGCTGGTGCAGGACGACGGGGACCTGCCGGAAACGTGGGCGGAACAGGCGACCATGTTCGCCTATTTCCTGATGCAGGAGGATGCCCATGAACTCAGCCGCCAATTCCTGGAGGCGTTCCTCGCCGAAAGCGGGCACCCCACTCCGGACCTGATGCGGATGGCCCACGACGCCCTCCGGGCCTTCCGCGAAGGACGGGGGGAGGACGCCGTGAGGCGCCTGGAAGACTGTGAGGCCTCGGCCAGGGAGAAGCACTGGGACATGCGGGAAATCCGGCTGACGTCCTGTCTGGCGGAAGCGGCCATGCTGGGCGCGCTGGGCAGGACGGACCCCGCAGGGCAGGCGCTCACCGAGGCCGAAGAAGACGGCGCGCGGTCTCTCCCTGAGTACTCCATCATTGAGTGCCTTGCGCGGGGACGCGGGGAGGACGCCCGCCGCGAGATGGAACGCTTCCGTGCCACGGTACCGGGGTCACGAGACACGTTTTTCCGCCTGCTCGGGCTGGGGCCGTGGAACGCGCCGGGCGCGGCGGCGGCCCTTTGCGGCGCGCCGTCAGTCCCCTAGAATCCCAGCGCGCGCGCGAGGTGGCTGATGCCCGGGATGTTCCAGCCGAACACCACCGACGCGACGGCGAGCATGATGATGATGACGACCAGCGCCACGACTGCCGCCCCTTTCTCCCGCACCTTGGTCCAGTTGGCCATGAGACGTGTCCTCCTGTTGTTGGAACCGCTGACACTCTAACGCCGGGCGGCGGGCAATTGCATCCCGCCGCGCGGGGCCGCTCTCAGATACGCCGGCGGGCGCGCCAGGGGACCCGCGTCCAGCGCGCGCAGCTGGCGGTCGCGGGACGTGGTCAGCACCACCCCGCTCCCGTTCGGCGCGGCCACCGTCGCCACCCCCACCGCCGCGCCCCAGGCCCGCCCGTCGCGCCAAAGCCGCCTGCCGGAGGAGTCCACGCACACCACCCCGCCGTCGGAAAGCCCCGCCACCACCCCCAGCCGGTTGGGCAGCGCCGCCGCCGACACCACCCCGTCCAGGTCCACAGACCAGGCAAGGCCCCGCGCGCCGGGGTCCAGGCCGGTGATCCCGCCGATGTCCGCCGTGACCCACACCGTCACGCCGGGGCGCTGCGGGTCGGACAGGGAAAACACGAAACTGGGGAAACGCCCAGACACCGTGGGCAGTGTCTCGAGCAGGTCGCCGGACGCGGCGGAGAAGACGAACACGTTCGCGTCGGCCAGGCCCACGGCCACGCGCGCGCCATCGGACGAGGGGGCCGGATCGGACACCGGCGGCGCGGACAGCTCCGCCGACCACAACGGCGCGCCCTCGGAGGTGAAGACCGACAGCAGCGGCAGGCCGTCAGCCCCGCCGGGGGCGCCCGCCGCGTAGATCCGGCGGTTCCCAATGTCCGCGGCCACCCGTCCGTCCAGCAGTCCCGTGGCGACGCGCCATACCACCCTCCCCCGGGGGGACAGCCGCGCCAACTCCCCGTCCTTGCGCAGGACGATGAATCCCGCCTCCACCAGCGAGGCCCCCGCCCACGGGGCAATGCCCCCGCAGCCCTCGCCGTAGGCCACCGGGTACTTCTCCGCGGGCGCCCCGTCCGCGTCCAGAAACTGGAGGCCGTCCATGACGGGCAAAGCCACCACCGGCCCCAGCAGCGACCACACCGCCGCGGGCGGGTTCTGCCCGGGAAACCGGTACTGCTGGTTCTTCCACACCACGCGCCCGTCCAAATCCGCGCAGACCGTCTCCCCGCGCTCGCTGAGGCAGTACACGCGCGCGTCGCCGCGGCGCGGGCCAAGGGCCGCCGCCGGCGCGCCCATGAGAATGCCGTCGCAGGGAATGGACCACCCCAGTCTCGGGATCACGGGCGCCTGAAACGACCGCGTGACCGGCGGACGGTCCGCGTCCAGGAAGGTGACGGAAAAGGACGCGTCCTCGCCGAAACGCGCCACCCCCTGGAGGGTGCGGGTCTCGATCCGGGACTGGAAAGGCGCCAGGGAAAAGCGCGTCTCCGCGCGGCCCGCCGACAGATGTTCCGGGGGCACGAGCAGCAGCCCGCCCCCGAGGGCCGCGCCCGTGGGGTTGAGCAGGCCAAAGCGCACCCCCGCGCGCACCGGCCCCGGGTGAAGCGCCGCGTCCAGCTCAAACCGCAGCGCGGCGGGCAGGGCGTAGTCGAGAGGCGGCAGCGGACCCACCACCGCCGGCCGCGCCACGGGGGGCACCGTCACCTCGCCGCCTTTCGGGGCGCAAGGAACGACCGCCTCGTCCTCCAGCGTGACCGACGTGGTGATGCCCCGCCGCCGTTTGAACTGAAGCCCCTCCGGCAGCCCCTCCCAGGCGACCACAAACGCGCCGCGGTCGGACGACAGGATGTCCGCCCGCTTCCCCTGAACCTCCATCCCCCCCACCACGGCGCACCCGTCGAAGGGCCCCGACATCACGAAAGACTCCAGCTCCTCGGGAAAGGGCGGCGCCGGACGCACCGCCCCGCCGCCGCCCTGTTTCAACTGCGCGTACTGGGGCGCGTCTGTCTCGGGCACGCCCCACCATCCCCCCAGCGGGGACAGCACGAAGAAATGCTCCACCGACCGGATTTTTGCCGCCGCGCGCAGCAGGCGGAAGGTCTCCAGGGGATAACGCGGCGTGGGGACGGCCCCCGAGGGGTTCACGGGGTCGAGCGCCAGGCACCAGCCGCCCGACGCGCGCCAGCGCGCCAGATTCTGCGGCGCGAGCGTTCCGGCGGCCATGCGGTCCATGCGCGCCAGCTCGCGGTCCAGCGAGGCCGGATCATGCAGCATCCGGGACTCCCGCAGCACCACGCGCAGCGGGATCGCCGCGTCGCCGATGGACGCCGCCACGCCGTCGAAGAACGGAAACCACAGGGGACCGCAGGCCTCGGGCGCGTCGGCGAGCAGCACCATCTCCCCCTTTGGAAAGGCCCGGTAGCACGCGCGGAGGGCGCGCAGAATCACGTCGCCCGCCGCCGCGCGCAGGGTCTCCCGCACCTCCGCGGGATACGCGTCCCAGTCGGGGTCAAACAGGAAGCCCGATCCGGGCGCCTCCAAAAACACCCCGCGCAGTCCCGTCTCGCGGCAGAACTCCCCCGCCAGCGCGAAGGCCCCCGCCAGCGCGGCGGCGCGCCCCTTGTCGGAGAACCACGGGACCCCGACATCCAGCGTCACATGCAGGTAATTCTGGTCGAGTCCCTCATGGGAAAGCCGGAGCACGGCGAGGCGGGCCTCGTCCAGACGCAGCCGCCAATCGCGCGGATACGCGGACACCGGGGAGGGGGACGGCGGCGCGGGTTCCGCCGCCCGCGCGAAGAGGTCGTCAAGAAACCCCTGGAAGACAAAGCCCCGGAACCCGAGGGAAAGGAAGTGGTCCGCGTGGTTCGCCGCCCAGGTCGCGTTCACCGGCGCCGCAAGCACCGGCGCCGCAAGGGCACCGGGTCCGGGCTCGCCCCCCGCGCAGAACGCGGCGGACGCGGACAGCAGAAGAAGAATCGCCGGACCGATGGAGCGCATGATCCCGCCAAACCCAAAGGAGTGCATTGGGCTCATCTTGGCACGCGGCGCGCCTCCGGAGCAAACGGAACTTTCCGCTTGCCCCGGCGCACGGCGGACGGTAAGGGGCGGACGGGTCAGGAGCTGACCGCCGCCGCCTTCATCACGTTGACCGCCTGGGGGCCCTTGTTGCCCTCGACCAGTTCGTAGGAGACTTCCTCGCCCTCTGCAAGGGTGCGAAACCCTTCCATCTGGATGGCGGAATGGTGGACGAACACATCCTTCCCGCCTTCCTGGGCAATGAAGCCGTACCCCTTCTGGTCATTGAACCACTTGACCTTCCCAACCATTCGCTCGTCGGACTCGGGCATAGCACCCACCCTACCCGCTCTGCGGTCCGCCCCCGCCGCGCACCACGCGGGGGCAACACCGCACGTCACTCCACAGACGTGCCCAGGTGCGCGGGATTAGTCTACCCCAGCGTCCTGGATTTGTCAATAAGATTATTATTCGTTTTATGAACAGAACCGGGGTCCCCCGGAAGACGCTTGCCGGGGGGGACTGGGTGGACAGAGTGGACAGCATGGACGGGATGGACAGGATGGACGTTGTGGACAGAGAGAACAAGCCCGGACGGGGGGCCTCCTTCTCTTTCCCGTCCATAGCGTCCATAACGTCCATAGAGTCCATTCCGTCCATCGCGCTTCCCCGCCCCCCGCGCTGATTGCATCGCGCCCCTCCCTGTGGCACAATGGGGCGCCCCCGCCCCCCGCAATCCGGCGGGACAACACAGGAAAGGCCTTTCTCCCATGAGCGCGAAGGAACTGAAAGTCATCAATCCCTGGGACGAGTCCGTAAGCGTGACACTTCCCATGATTACCATTGACGATGCCGACTGGGTGGCCTCACGGGCGCGGGCCGCCTTTGAGGGGTGGCGTTGGTCGTCCCCCGCGGAACGCCGCGCGCTGTGCGAGGGATTCGTCCGCGAATTTGAGGCGCTGAAGGAGCAGACGGCGGCGGACCTCACGCGGCAGACGGGCAAGCCGCTCTCCCAGTCCCTCGGCGAGGTGAACGGCACGCTGGACCGCGCGCGGCACATGATCGCCATCGCGGAGGAGGCGCTGGCCGACGAGTATCTGCCCGAGAAGCCGTGCTTCGTCCGCTACATCCGCCACGAGCCCCTGGGCGTCGTGCTGGACATCGCGGCGTGGAACTACCCCCTGCTCATCGCGGTGAACGTCGTGGTGCCCGCGGTCCTCGCGGGGAACTCGGTCATCATCAAGCATTCGAGCAAGACCCCCCTCTGCGGGAAGGCCTTCGTGGAGGCCTTCCGCCGCGCGGGCGCGCCCGACGGCCTGGTGCAGGACGTGGTGGCGGACCACGCGGTGACGGACCACCTGATCCGCCACCCCGAGGTGGCCTTTGTCTCGTTCACGGGCTCCGTGCGCGGCGGCCACGAGGTGGTCCAGAGCGCCTCGGGCCGCTTCATCGGCACGGGCCTCGAGCTGGGCGGCAAGGACCCGGCCTATGTCTGCGCCGACGCGCCCTTCGACTTCTCGGTGGAGAACACCATGGACGGCGCGTTCTACAACGCCGGCCAGTCCTGCTGCGCCGTGGAGCGCATCTATGTCGAGCGGCCCATCTACGACCGCTTCGTGGAGGCCTTCGTCGAGAAGACCCGCGCCTACCGCCTTGGCGACCCCCTGGACGCCGCGACCTCCATCGGGCCGCTGGCGGCCAAGGGCCAGCCCGCGTTCCTCGCGGGGCAGGTCGCCGACGCCGTCGCGCGCGGCGGGCGCCTCGTGGTGGACCCCGCGTCGTTCGACACGCCCAAGCAGGGGTGGTTCTACGCCCCGGCCGTCGTGGCCGACGCGCCGCAGGACTCCGCCCTCATGGCGGAGGAGAGCTTCGGCCCCGTCATCGGCATCCTGCCGGTCTCGGGCGACGAGGAGGCCATCCGCCTCATGAACGACAGTGCCTACGGCCTCACGGCCTCCATCTGGACCTCGGACCCGGAGCGCGCGGCCCGCGTCGGCGCCCGCGTCGAGACGGGCACCTTCTTCATGAACCGCTGCGACTTCCTCGACCCGGCCCTGCCGTGGACGGGCGTGAAGGACACGGGGCGCGGCGCGACCCTCTCGCGCTACGGCCTGCTCCAGCTCACCCAGCTCAAGAGCATGCACCTGCGCGTCGAGCTGCCGAAGTAACCCGCGCGGCCCCGGCGCGCCCCAAAGGGAACGGATGGCCCTGCTGACGGTGGACAACCTGCGGACGTGGTTCCACACGCGGGACGGCGTCGCGCGCGCCGTGGACGGCATCTCGTTCCATGTGGACCCGGGCGAGGCCCTCGGCGTGGTCGGCGAGTCGGGCTGCGGCAAGTCCGTCACCTTCCTCTCCCTGCTGGGCCTGCTGCCGTCGCCCCCCGCCCGCGTGGAAAGCGGCACCGCCCTCTTCGAGGGCGGCGACCTGCTGAAGGCGTCGCCCGCCGAACTGCGCCGCGTCCGCGGACGCCGCATCGGCATGGTGTTCCAGGACCCCATGACCGCCCTCAACCCCTACATGACCGTCGGCGCGCAGGTGGCCGAGCCACTCATCGTCCACGGCGGACTCGGCCGCGCCGACGCCCGCGCGCAGGCCCTGGAGGCTCTCGAGGCCGTCGGCCTCAACGACGCCGCCCAGCGCATGGACCTGCACCCCCACGCCTTCTCCGGCGGCATGCGCCAGCGCGTCATGATCGCCATGGCCCTCGTCACCCGCCCCCCCCTCCTCATCGCCGACGAGCCCACCACGGCCCTCGACGTCACCATCCAGGCCCAGATCCTCGACCAGTTGCGCGAACTCCAGGCGCGCGGCGGCATGGCCGTCGTCCTCATCACCCACGACCTCGGCGTCGTCGCGTCCTTCTGCCGCCGCGTCCTCGTCATGTACGCCGGACACATCGTCGAGTCCGCCGCCGTGGAGGACCTCTTCGCCGCCCCGCTCCACCCCTACACCCGCGCCCTCATGGCCTCCCTCCCCGGCACCCGGCCCGCCGGCGCCCGCCTCACCCCCATCACCGGACGCCCCCCCGACCCCCGCCGCCTCCCCAAAGGATGCGCCTTCGCCCCCCGCTGCCCCCAAGCCATCCCCCAATGCCACCAAAGCCCCCCCGAACTCAAAGAACACACCCCGAACCACGCCGCCGCCTGCTATAGGGCAGGGGAAGGGAGTCCGGAGTCTGGAGTCCGGAGCTCTCTTCCTGAAGCCTGAAGACTCTCTTCCACCCAAGCCTCCAGACTCCAAACTCCAGACTCTCCCCCTCTTCCGCCCAAGCCTCCAGACTCCAGACTCCAGACTCTCCCCCTCTTCCACCCAAGCCTCCAGACTCCAGACTCCAGACTCTCCCCCTCCTCCCCGCGCCTTTGCGCCTTCGCGTTAAAAACCCCTCAACGCAAAGCCGCAAAGGAAAAGGGCGGTCAACCGAACCCGCAAGAGGGGGAACTCACCCGCCCCACAGTCCGATACGCCCTGCCCCGGGTGAGACGGTCCTGCCGGGAAGAAGAGGGCGCAGCAAGCGGCGCCCCTACGGGAGAATACCCCGCCCCCATCGCGAACGCCCAAGGCATGGGCCGTAGGGGCGCCGCTTGCCGCGCCC
>JAAYBR010000040.1 GCA_012730045.1 Candidatus Hydrogenedentota bacterium
ATTTGTGGTGCGATTGTCCCGCCTCTCCCCGCCGCCCCGGGTCCGCGCAGCGCGCAGCGCCTTGGAGTGCGGCAGCTTGCTGCCGCCTTTCTTCGCGTGGGCTTGCCCGCGCGGGGGCACACGAAAAATGACGGCGGCCGTCGCGGCACCCCGCAGTAATTTCGGCTGCCCCGTTGGGGCATGATTCCTTCTGTCCGGGCAACCCAGGGCAGGCCTGGCCCTTCGGGCGGCGGCCTGGCCTGGGCTATATTCGGAAACGCTTTCAGCGTTGAAAAGGGCAGGGAACAAACGAACGCTTTGTCAGAAAGGGTGGGCGGATTTGTGGTGCGATTGTCCCGCCTCTCCCCGCCGCCGGCGCGTGTGTCATAATGGCCGCACATGGAGGGTCCGGTCATGTCCGCACACCGCTTCGTTGCCTGCTGCCTGCTCGCCCTGGTGTCCCTGCCCGCGCTGGCCGCGCCGCCGCCCGAGTGGCCGCCCGTCACGAAGGAGTGCCGGCCCTGGACCTACTGGTGGTGGATGGGCAGCGCGGTGTCGGAGGCGGAACTCGCGCGGCACGCGGAGGTCTACGGCGCGGCGGGCCTCGGCGGCATGCATGTCATCCCCATCTACGCCGCCGAGAACGCGGAGGCGGAATCCGTCCCCTTTCTCTCGGACCGGTGGATGGAGCTGCTCGCAGCCGTCGCGGAGGAGACGGACAAGCGCGGCCTGGGCGTGGACATGACGCTGGGCACGGGCTGGCCCTACGGCGGGCCGTGGGTCGGGCCGGAGGAGGCCGCCGCCCGCGCCTTCTTCCAGGTCTACGCCCTCGACGCCGGACAGCGCCTCGGCGAGAAGCTGGCCTGCGGCGAGCAGCCCGAGGCCGTGCTGAAGCGGGTCATGGCCTACGCCGCCGACGGCGCGGCGGAGGATGTGACGGCGCGCGCGGGCGCGGACGGCACGCTGGACTGGTCGCCCGCGGACGGCCCCCGCACGCTGGTGGCCCTGTTCCAGGGGTGGACGAAGCAGCAGGTGAAACGCGCCGCGCCGGGCGGCGAGGGGAACGTGCTGGACCACTGGTCTCGGGAGAAACTCGCGCGCTATCTCGCGCGGTTTGAACAGGCCTTCGCGGGCTACCAGGGCAAGAAGCCCCGGGCCTTCTATCTGGACTCCTACGAGGTCTACAACCAGAACTGGACGGACCTCCTGCTCGACCGCTTCAAGGAACGGCGCGGCTACGACTTGGCGGATCATTTCCCCGCGCTGCTCGGCATGGGCGACCCGGACACGGTGGGCCGGGTGCGGTCGGACTACAATGAGACGGTGGGCGACCTCATGCTGCTGGACTTCGCGGAGCCCTGGGCGGCCTGGGTGCGGGAGCGCGGCAGCCTCAGCCGCTACGAGGCCCACGGCTCGCCGGGAAACCTCCTGGACCTCTACGCCGCGGCGGACATCCCCGAGACGGAGGGCTTCGGCCGCGAGGGCAGCGAGCTGCTCATGACCAAGTTCTCGTCGTCCGCCGCCCATGTCGCCGGACGCGGCCTCGTCGCCTCCGAGTCCTGCACCTGGCTCGACGAGCATTTCCAGGAGCGCCCCGCCGCCGTCAAGGCGGAGATGGACAAGCTGTTCCTCGGCGGCGTGAACCACGCGCTCTTCCACGGCACGGCCTACTCGCCCGAGACGGCCCCCTGGCCCGGCTGGCTCTTCTACGCGTCCACGCACTTCGGCCCGACCAACCCGTGGCACCGGCACCTGCCGGAAATCAACGGCTACCTCGCGCGGTGCCAGTCGTTCCTTCAGGCGGGCCGCCCGGACGCGGACATCCTGCTCTATTTCCCCGTGTACGACCTGTGGGCCACCCCCTCGAAGGAACCGCCGTCGCTCCACCGCCTCACGGTCCACAACACGACGGAATGGCTCCACACCGGGCTGCGCCCGGCGCATGAGGCCGCCGCGTGGCTGTGGGACCACGGCCACGACTTCGACTATGTCTCCGACCGCCAGCTCGCCGCGGCGGACCTCGCCCGCTACCGCGCCGTGGTGGTGCCCCGCTGCAGACACCTGCCGCCGGACACCGCCGCCGCCCTGAACCGCCTCGCCGACCGGGGCGTGCGGGTGGTCTTCCTCGGCGCGCCGCCGGAGGATGTGCCGGGGCTGGGCGCGCTGGACGCGCGCCGCGCCGCCCTGAAGGGCGAGATGGACAAACTGGTCCCGCGCGCCACGGTGACGGAGGATCTGGAGGCCGCCGTGGCGGGCCTGCGCCGCGAGGCCGCCGTGGACCACGGCGTCTTCTTCGTGCGCCGGCGGATGGACGACGGCACGGCGTGGTTCCTCGTGAACCGCTCCGACGCCGCCTTTGACGGCGGGCTGCCCCTGTCCGCGGGCGGAGCCGCCGCCGCGCTCTTCGACCCCATGACCGGGCGCTCCGGGATGATCCCGCTGCTGGCCGGGGACGCCGGGGCCCGCGTGCCGCTCACGCTGGAGCCGGGGGAGTCCTGCGTGGTGCGCGTGTACGATGCCGCGCCCGCAACGCCCGCCGCCCCGTGGACCGCCGCCAAGCCCGCCGGGCCGCCCCTCGTCGTGGACGGCAAGTGGTCCGTCACCTTCACGGAGGGCGGCCCGGCGCTGCCCGCGCCGCTGAAACTGAGGCGGCCCGCGTTCTGGACCGAGTCCCCCGGCACGGAGGCCTTCTCCGGCACCGCCGTCTACCGCGCGGAGTTCAGCCTGTCCGAAACGGCGGCCGGCGCGGCCGGCTGGCGGCTCGACCTCGGCGACGTGCGCGAGTGCGCCGCCGTGCGCGTCAACGGGCGGGACGCCGGCTCCGTCTGGATGCCGCCCTACCGGCTGGACAGCGTCGGCCCGCTGACCGCCGGAAAGAACACCCTCGAAATCGAAGTGACCAACCTCGCCGCCAACCGCATCGCCGCCATGGACCGCAACCAGGAAAAATGGCAGCGCGCCTACTTTGTGAACCTGGACTACAAGCCCTTCGACGCCGCCGGGTGGCCCGTGCTGCCCTCCGGCCTCGCCGGGCCCGTCACGCTCACGCCGCTGGAGGGGGTCGCGCAGTGAACACCGGACTGAACCCCGTGCTGCTGGCCACCCTGGCCGTGCTCAACGCCCCGCTGTACTACCTCGCCTACCGCGTCATCTTCAAAGACTGGGAGGAGTTCACCGAGGCCGTCTGGTTCTGGCTCAAGCCCGACCTCTGGTCCGCCCTCCGGGGCGAGTTCTTCGAGGACTGGTGGGCCGAACTGAAGCTGGGCATCCTCTTCGCCGCCTGCGGCGGCGCGGTCTACCTCGAGACGCTGGCCATCCAGACGCGGTTCCTGTAGCGCGGCGGACTGTATTTGCCTCCCAAGGCAACGGATAAGAGACGCTTTTCGTGCCCGCGCTGGGGCGCGGCAAGCAGCGCCCCTACGGGAGTAAACAGAGGTCCTCGCGCCTGCCCTGGTCGCATGCGCGCTGGGGCGCGGCAAGCAGCGCCCCTACGGAACGACTGCTCCATGTCCTCGCACAAACCCAAGGCTGCACATGTAGGGGCGCTGCTTGCTGCGCCCTCTTCTTCGCGGCATAGCCGTTTCGCCCGGAGGGTCAGTCCGCCAACCCCGCGCGCCGGGCCATCCACGCGCCGAGGGGGCGCGCCTTGGCCAGACAGACGAGACAGACGAGAATCACAAAAAGACTCCGGAAGAGCCCCTCGCCGCCGTCGTGGAGCATCGGGCCGGTATCTTCGGACATCGCCAGGGAGACGGTGAACCACACCTCCCCGGGAAGTTTCACCAGAAGAGAGACCATCCGGTAAAGGGCGATCAGGCTTGCGAGATGCATGAGGGCGTTGGCAGGCGTCAGGGCTGAAGCGGCCTCCGCGCCATCCCCCCAAAGGTTCCGCGCCACGGCGCGCGCCCGCAGCACAAGAAAGACGCCGACGGCTGCCAGCAGGACGCCTTCCCCCATCATCCCCGCGGCAC
Organism: Candidatus Hydrogenedentota bacterium; assembly: GCA_012730045.1. Lineage (NCBI taxonomy): Bacteria > Pseudomonadati > Candidatus Hydrogenedentota > Candidatus Hydrogenedentota bacterium. The sequence continues at coordinate 3,951 of JAAYBR010000040.1, forward strand.
TGGCCCGCATCTGAAGCAGCATGAGCGGGCTGGGGAGACTGGGGTCCCCGGATAAGGAGTGCGCCATCTGGGCCATGCCCTGCATCAGCGGCATCCACCCCTTGGTCACAAACACGAGTCCCAAACCCGCCAGCGCCGTGTCCTGCAGGGCGGCCAGCGAAACACCCCCGCCGGGGGACGCCACCTCTTCCGGGGGGCGTGTGTCCAGAACCGTTTCCATCAGGCGTCCTCCCCGGGTTTGGTCGGGGCGTCCTGCGTCGGCGTCGCCGCGCCGCGCTCCAGAGGGGCGGAAATCCACGCCCCGATCTCCCGCGCCCGGAGCACGCACACGGCGGAGAGGAGGACGGGCACCAGGAACACGATCCAGTCCAGGAGGGAGAATGAGCGCTCGGTGGAGTGGATTGTTGCTATGCCCTCCCAGCCCGGCCTGCGGATTGCAGGAAGGCGGAGAGCCCCACCACGGCGACCCAGAAGGCCATGGTCATCTTCGGCAACGTGACCGGGCCGTTCTCCGCGCCGTCCTCCGGCCAGATGCGCCTGCGGACGGCGTCAGTCCGGCGGAGAAAGACCCATGTCAGGCCAATCCATACGGCCAGCATTCCCAAGTGAAAAATGCCCATGCCCAATCCCAGAAGTATGCTGCCTCCCCCCACAGAACCAATCACCGTAAACAGAACCACTTGGACTAGGGAGAAGGTTACAACCAGGCAGTAGACCCCGACAATCTTCAGGATCAGGTCGCGGATTTGGGGAACATTCATGCGGGCCTCCTCTCCGTGTGCGGCACCGGATCGTCCGGCGCTTGTGACTACGATAGGACATCTCCGCCGGAGAATCAAGGCGCGGGTTGTGCGGACGGGGCGTCTCGGACTCCGTGCCGAGACGCGAAGGAAGACAAGGCCGGCGGGACGCCTGCGCTACGGGAAGAGTCTGCGGGCCGCGCGTCCGTAGCGCCGGCGTCCCGCCGGCCTTGTCTTTGGACACTCTCCACCGCTTCGGCCGCCCCCTCACGCCCACCCGACCCGGAGGGTCAGTCCGCCAACCCCGCGCGCCGGGCCATCCACGCGCCGAGGGGGCGCGCCTTGGCGAGGCTGAACGCGCAGAGACAAACAAGGGTGAGGCACCGGAGAAGTTCATGGGTGTCGCTGTAGACGGACATAGACACTATCCCGGAAGGAAGGGGTTTCCGAAATTGCCACAGCGTCCCGGGAAGCTCGGTCAGTTCCGGAATCATCAGGTAGAGGGCTGCCAGAGCGACGAAGTGGGTGAGAACGTCCGCGGATGTCAGGGGGGCGGGGGCATCCTGCCCGTTCCCCGGCCAAAGCCGCCGCGCCAGAGAACGTGCGCGGAGCAGAAGAGCCGCTCCCGCAGCCGCCAGGCAGAGGTTGCCTGCCAATGACCAGAAAAGGGATGCGACCATATAGGTTGTCGCGGCGGGGCCGGATGCGGACGGCACGAAACAATACATCACGATTCCCCCCACCTCGTGAGGCAGGGCGTTCCCGGCGTTCAACAGGAATGCGATTCCCACAGCCTTGAGCGCCGTGTCCTGAAGGGCGGCCAGCGGCGCGCTCCCGCCGGGGGATGCCGCCGCTTCCGTGGAGGGGGTGTCCACTGCCAGGTTCATCACGCGTCCTCCCCGGGCTCGGGCGGGGTGTCCTCCGCCGCGCATCTTGCTACGGGGGCCCCAATCCACGCCCCGATCTCCCGCGCCCGGAACACGCACGCGGCAGCCAGCGCCGGGGGCGCCATCATGCCGGCAAAACCCAGGAAGGAGAACGGGGGCTGGCCGGCGCGGCCGGCCTCTATGCTCCGCAGGCCAATCGTGGTGAAATTGTCCGCATACCGCAGAAAGGCGTAGAACGCGATCACAACGACCCAGAAGGCCACGGTTGCCTTGGGCAGCACTACCGGGGCGGTGGTTTCCGTGTCTTCGGGCCAGATCCGTCTGCGGACGGTGTCGGTTCTTCGGAGGAACACCCAAGACAGGGCGGCCCATACGACCGACAACACGAAGACGAAGTAATCAAACGGGCTGAGTTCACGCACACCGATACCCGCGGGGGAAATCAGTGCCTGCAGGAACATCTGAACATAAGAGAACGAAATGAGCAGGCAGTAGACCCCGACGGTCTTCAGGATCAGGTCGCGGATTTGGGGAACATTCATGCGGGCCTCCTCTCCGTCTTTGGCGCCGGACCGTCCGGCGCTTGGGACTACGATAGGACATCTCCGCCGGAGAATCAAGGCGCGTACCGGGGG
>JAAYBR010000041.1 GCA_012730045.1 Candidatus Hydrogenedentota bacterium
CCCGGCGGCCTAGTCTTCGGGCTCACGCCAGCCCGGCGGTTGGAACGGAAGACAAGGCCAGCGGGACGCTGGCGGTACGGCAGGGACAGAAGACACGGCAGGCGGGACGCCTGCGCTAGTGCGGCGGGCAGGCGGGGGCTGTTCCGTGGCGCCGCCGTCCCGGCGGCCTTGTCTTCGGGCGCACGGCGGACCGGCGGCCGGGAAGCGCTTCCACGGCGCAGACACCCGGCCTTCCCGTCATTCCCGCGCACGCGGGAATCCATCCTGGGTCGGCGGGTGACGCCACGCGCCAAGGCATGAGCCCCCGCTTTCGCGGGGGTGACGGGGGTGTGGGTGACCGGCGTGACGCTTGCGCTGCGGCAGGGCGGAAGACAGGGCCAGCGAGACGCTGGCGGTACGGCAGGGACAGAAGACACGGCAGGCGGGACGCCTGCGCTACGGTAGGCAGAAGACAGGGCCAGCGGGACGCTGTCGGTACGGGGGCGGGCAGGCGGTGTCGGTCAGCCCACGGTGTAGGGGGCGCGCTGGGGACGGTCCACGTGCTTGTTGGCCTCCTCGTCGTCGAAGCGCTCGGCGACGGGGTCCCATTTGAGCGGGCGGCCGACCCAGCGGGCGATGTTGCCGAGGTGGCAGACGGTGGTGGAGCGGTGGCCAATCTCCACATCGGTGACGGGGAGTTCGCGGGAGCGGATGCAGGCCTCCCAGTGGCCCAGGTGGTCCTCGCGGCCGTTGGCCTTGCCGGCGATGTCCCCGGCGAGCTGTTTGCCGAGTTCGGGGGGATCGGTGCGGAAGATGCCCCGGTCAATCTCGAGGGTGCCGCCCTCGCAGATGAATTTGCCGCCGCCGTCGCGGCCCTGGCCGTCGAGATGGACAACGACGCCGCTGGCGTAGCGCATGTGCACGGGGTCGGTCAGGCCCTTGCCGTCGGCCCACACCTCGACGGGGCCGGAGGCGTCCATGCCGAGGGCCCACTGGATCTGGTCGAGGCCGTGGGCGCCCCAGCCGGTCATCTCGCCGCCGGAGAAGGGGGTGAAGGAAATCCAGCCGAGTGGCCGCCCCTGGGCGTCCTTGCGGCCGTTGGCGCGCGGCAGGAAAAGGTCCTCATGGTAGGGGAGCACGGGGGCCTGGCCGCTCCAACGGTCCCAGTCGAGCCCCTCGGGCAGGGGCTGCTCCGGCAGGTCGCAGGCCCACGGGCTGGGGTAGTTGGCGGCGTGCACCTCGCGCACGGCGCCGAGCTTCCCCTCGCGGATGAGCGCGCAGGCGACCCGGTTGGGTTCCATGGACCGCTGCTGGCTGCCCGTCATGACGATGCGTTTGTGCTCGCGGGCGGCGTCGGACATGAGCCGCCCCTCGCGGATGGTGAGGGTCATGGGCTTCTCGACATAGACGTCCTTGCCCGCGCGGCAGGCGTCTATGGAGGGCTGGGCGTGCCAGTGGTCCGGCGTGGCCACGACCACGGCGTCAATGCCGGGGTCGGCCAGCAGCTCGCGGTAGTCCGTGAAGACCTTCCAGCCCTTGTCACTGAACTTCTTCAGCCGGGGCTGGAAGACATCCGCCGCAGCGACGCCCTCCATGCCCTTGGAAAGTTTCAGCAGGTCCTGGCAGCGGCGCCCCACGCCGATAAAGCCGACCTGAATGCGGTCGTTGGCGCCGAACACGCGGCGGGGCAGAATGAGGGGAAACACGGAAGCGGCCAGCGCGCCGCGCAGAAACGCGCGGCGGCCCATGCGGCGGGGGTCAGACATGACATACCTCTCCTGATGGCGTCCGAAAACAGAAACACCCATCCCCGCCCCGCAGGAGCGGTGAGAAACCCTTGTGGTCCGCGAAGAAGGGACTAGTCCAGGTGGGACGCGTTCTTGCCCTTCATCGAGACGATCTCAATGACGAAGCCGAACACGCGGTCCAGAATGCCCAGCACCGCCTCGTCGTCATGCGCCTTCACCACAGTGACCCGCCGAAGATGCTTCATGGTTCTTCTCCCGTCCGGCCGGAACGGTGCCCGGTCCGGAATCATGCGTTTTCCACCCGCCCAGCGTAGCACAGCGGCGAAAAAAGGTCAAGCGCGACCCGGGGCGTTCCGCCTTCGCACCCATCGAAGACCTGAATCGCCAATTGAAGCCTGTCCCCTGCCGGGTGAGACAGCAGGAAGAGGGCGCCGCCTGGCGCGCCCGGACACGGACACGAGAACCACCGATTATCCCGCGATTCGGGTTATTCGATGGGTTCCGCGGCGACGGGCAGCTCGATGCGGAGACGGGTCCAGCGGTCGGTGCGGAAGACGGCCCAGGTGAGCAGGAGGCGGGCGGTCTGCGTGACGACCAGGGTCATCCAGACGGCCCGGGGGGTGAGCATGCCCGCCCAGGCCAGCGCCTGGCACACCCCGACGAGAATGACGATCTGCGTCATGAAGGCGATGAACATGGGCAGCTTGGTCTCGCCCGCGCCCTGGAGCCCGCCGGTCAGGGCCAGCGTGGCCGCCAGCGCGACGCCCGCAAAACTCAGGTGGTGCAGCAGGGAGACGCCGTAGCCCCGCAGGGGCTCGTCCGCGGCGTTGAACAGGTCCAGCAGGGGGCCGGGCACGATCCAGAACAGCACCCCCACGAACACGGCCCACAGCGAGCCGACAACGGCGGTGACCCCCACGGCGGCCTTGCCCCGGCCGGGGTCGCCCGCGCCGATGTTCTGTCCCATGAGCGTGCCCGACGCCGACCGCAGGCCGAAGGCGGTCCACGCGACGAGGGAGAAGAGCTGGGCGTAGCAGATGGTGTAGGCGGCCTGGGCCGCCGGGCCGTTCTCCAGCATGCCGATGTAGCGGAGAAGGAAGACTCCGCCGATGTTCAGCAGCACGCCCTGCACCCCCGTGGGCAGGCCGATGCGCGCCACCAGGACGATGATGGCGGGGTCGGGCAGCAGGCGCCACCGCCGGGGCGGCTGGATGATCATTTTTCGCCGGTGGATCAGCCAAAACCCGATGGCCATGGAAACCGCCGGCGCCAGCACGGTGCCCAGCGCCGCCCCCGTCGTGCCGAGCGCGGGGAAGGGCCCCGCCCCCGTGATCAGCACGATGCTGATGGCGACGTTGAGCAGCGTGGTCAGCACGCCCAGTTTCAGCGGCGTGGTCGGGTCGCCGGAGGCGTTGAACGCGCCCGTCAGCATGAACATGAGGAAAAGCGGCGCGCCGCAGGCAAACAGGATGCGCAGGTAGGGCAGCGCGTGGACCCGGACCGACGGCCCGGCCTCCACAAAATCCAGCAGCCGGGGCGCGGCGAGCCACCCCAGCGGCGCCACCACGAAGAACAGCACGAACACGGCGCACAGCAGGGACGAATGGAAAACCTCGCTCAGCGTTTCGCGGTCCTCGCGGCCCGCGTAGCGCGCGATCAGCACGTTGGTCCCGTGGAAAATCGAGGCCACGGACACCACCACCACCAGAAACACCTGCCACGCCACGCCGATGGCCGCGTTCGCCGCGTTGTCCGCCGACGCCACGAACCGCCCCACCAGCACATGGTCCACCACCCCGTGCGCCCCGTTCACGAGGTTCAGCAGCACCAGCGGCCAGGCAAGCTTCCACACCGAGCGCAGAAGACTTCCCGACACGATTTCCTTGTCAAACGATTTCATGGGCGGGGCGTGGTCTCCGGCTCTGGGGGTGTCCGGTAGTATAGACCACGCGCGCCCCGCCGCGGAGTCAGCGGGCGCGCGGCAGGGGATTTCACCACGGAGTCACGGGGGGCACGGAGAGAAGGAGGCGCAAGCGCCCGGTTAAGGGGGGGCGGCGCTTCCCGGCGGTCGGCCCAATGGGCGGCTGTCCATTCGGGGGCTAGTCTTCCTTCGCCGGGGATACGGCGGTGTCTTCCCGGTCCGTGTGCGTGGAGACGGGGAGGTCGCCGAGGATGAGCTGCGGGGAGATGCCGCGTTCGGTGACGATGATCTTGGCGTTGTTCTTGAGGGACGCCTCGGTCACTTCCAGGCGTTTGAGGTCCTTGGCGTTGCCCACGAAGTACCGCTCCGCCGCCTCGTTTACGAGCTGAATGGCCCGGGCCTTGCCCTCGGCCACGCGGATTTCGGCCTCGCGGCGGCCCTCGGCAATCTGAATGGCCGCCAGCTTCTCCTGTTCGGCCGCCTCAAACTTGCCGGTGGCCAGCAGCTTCATGGCGCGCCGCTCCTGTTCGGCGGTCTTCTGCTTGTGCATGGCCTTCTTGATGTCCTCGGGCGGGTCAATCAGGCGGATTTCGACCTTGCAGACCTTGAGCCCCCAGTCGGCCACCATCTGGTCGAGCACGGTTTGCAGGTTGCTGGAGATCCGCTCCCGCGCCGTGAGGCTGTCATCGAGGGTGAGCTGGCCGAACTCCTGGCGGAGATTCGTCTTGGCCAGCTCGATGACCGCCAGGGTCCAGTCGTCAATGCTGTAGAAGGTCTTTTTGATGTTTTCCGCATCCAGCCCCGGGCGCACCCAGATCAGCCCGTCCACCTGGATTTCCACGTTGTCCTTCGTGATGACGGCCTGCGGCTCGATGTCCATGGTGTGCTCGCGGACATCACGGATGCGGGTCACATTGAGCAGGGGCCACTGAAGGTGAAATCCCGGCTCGACGAAGCGGCTGTACTTGCCGAGAAACTCGACGATCCCGCGCTCGTACTGCCTGACGATGTACACGGGGGAAATGATGATCCGCATGACGCTTCCCTTCCCTTTGCGGTGCGGGGCGGCGGCGCGGAGGATGCGGCGGTCCGGCCCGCCGCCCTCATTGGGTGCCCCCCCGGGTTCAAGTTGCCCTTTCGCGCCGGGGTCGGGACGTTTCCGCCCTCCCGCCCGGCGTCTGCGAAACAGGATAGGACAGGCCCCGGAGGTATGTCAAACATCCCCCCACCCCCCTTCCTGCGGGGTGTCGAGGGGAGGAATGTTACTTCGGGGAAATCGTACCGGGGTTGCATTCGGGGTTCGAATTGTGGTGGAGTTCCGGGTTTGGGGTCCGTTTGCGCCGGGTTGGCGGGGTTTGTCCCCCCCGTCCGGGCATCGGTTTTTTGGGAAACCTGCAAGGAACTGTCCCTTGAAACTTGTGATTGTGGAGTCGCCCGCGAAGGCAAAGACGATCGGCAAATTCCTCGGCCGCGACTACCGCGTTGTGGCCAGTTACGGCCATGTGCGCGACCTGCCGCAGTCGGCCGACGAGATTCCGGCGGCCCTGCGGCAGAAGCCGTGGGCGCGGCTGGGGGTGGACGTGGACAACGGGTTTGCCCCGTGCTATGTGGTGCAGAAGGACAGCAAGAAGCACCTTTCGGAGCTGAAGAAGCTCTGCGGGGAGGCCGACGCGGTGATTCTGGCCACGGACGAGGACCGCGAGGGAGAGTCCATCAGCTGGCACCTGCTGGAGGAGCTTAAGCCCAAGGTGCCGGTGAGCCGCATCGCCTTCCATGAGATCACGAAATCGGCCATAGACCAGGCCATGGCGTCCCCCCGGAGCATGAACGACCAGCTGGTGCGCGCGCAGGAGACGCGGCGGATTCTGGACCGCCTCTTCGGCTACGAGCTGTCGCCGGTGCTGTGGAAAAAGGTCCGGACCCGCCTGAGCGCGGGCCGGGTGCAGAGCGTGGCGGTGCGGCTGGTGGTCGAGCGCGAGGAGGAGCGGCGCGCCTTCCACCGGACGGAGTACTGGGATGTGCAGGCGGCGCTGTCCGCCGGGGGCAAGGCCTTCACGGCCACCCTCACGGCCCTCGACGGCCAGCGGATCGCCCAGGGCAAGGATTTCGACGCGGCCACGGGCGCGCTGAAGGAGCGGCTGGACGACAAGGTGGCCTGGCTGGACGCGGACGGCGCGGCGGCGGTGGCCCGGGCGCTCCAGGCGCGCACGCCGTGGCGCGTGGCGGCGGTGGAGCAGAAGGAGGCGGTGCAGCGGCCCCTGCCGCCCTACACGACCTCGAGCCTCCAGCAGGCGGCCTCGTCGGTGTGCGGGTTCAGCCCGCGCCAGACCATGCAGATCGCCCAGCGGCTGTACGAGGGCGTGGACCTCGGCAGCGGCGAGCGCGAGGGTCTCATCACCTACATGAGAACGGACTCCGTGGTCCTGAGCGAAAAGGCGCTCCAGGAGGCCGGCGAGGTCATCTCCCGCCTGTACGGCCCGGAATACCACCACCGCCAGCAGTACACGACCAAGTCCAAAATGGCGCAGGAGGCCCACGAGGCCATCCGCCCCACCCACCTCGGCAAGACACCGGAAGCCGTGGCCCCCTTCCTCAAGCCCGAGGAGCTGAAGCTTTACCGGCTCGTCTGGAACCGCACCATCGCCTCGCAGATGGCCCCCGCAAAACTGTTCAAGACGGCGGTGGACTTCCACGCGGAGGCGGACAACGGGCGCCCGGCGGTCCTGCGGGCCAACGGGTCCGTGGTGACCTTTCCCGGGTTCCTGCGGCTGCTGGAGGGAATGCAGAAGGAGACCGAGCTGCCCCCCCTGAAAGAGGGCATGACCGTGGGCCCGGGGGGCGACATCGCCCTGGACGGCGTGACCCCGGAACAGCACAACACCCAGCCCCCGGCGCGCTTCACCGAGGCGTCGCTGGTGAAGCGGCTGGAGGAGGAGGGCATCGGCCGCCCCTCGACCTACGCGCCGACCATCTCCACGATCCAGGCGCGGGAATATGTCGAGCGGGTGGACAAGGTGCTGGCCCCCACCTATCTGGGCATCGCCGTGACCCTGCTGCTGCGCCGGCATTTCGGCGAGTATGTGGATGTCGGCTTTACGGCCCGCATGGAGGACGTGCTGGACAGCATCGCCGAGGGCGGGCTGGACTGGCAGGCCTTCCTCCATGACTTTTATTTCGGCGACAAGCACGACTACGGCCAGGGGCTCAAGCCCCAGATCGCCGAGAAGCTTCCGGAAATCGAGTTTCCCGCCATTCCCGTGGGCGACACCCCGGACGGCGAGCCGCTGGTCGTGCGCCTCGGCAAGGGCGAGCCCTTCCTCCAGCGGGGCCCCGGCGGCGAGGGCAATTTCGCCACCATCCCGCGCGGGCTCTACTATGACGAGCTGACGGTGGAGCGCGCCCTGGAGGTGCTGGAGACCAAGGCGAAGACCGGCGAGGGGCTGGGCGCCGACCCGGCCACCGGCCTGACGGTCTACGCGTTCGAGGGGAGATTCGGCCCCTATGTCCAGCTGGGCTTCGCCAGGGAGGGCAAGGAAAAGGTGAAGCGCGCCTCGCTGCCCAAGGGCACGGACGTCGGCATGGTCACCCTGGAGACGGCGCTGAAATACCTGTCCCTGCCGCGCACCCTGGGGGCGCACCCCGAAAAGGGCAAACCGGTCATGGCCTCCATCGGCCCCTACGGCCCCTACGTCGGCTGCGACGGCGAGTTCCGCAGTCTGCCCAAGAACGACTCCGAGGCGGTGTTCAAAGTGGACCTCGCCGGGGCGCTCGCCCTGCTGAGCCAGCCCAAGGGCGTGCGCGTGAAGCAGGTGCTCCGGACCCTGGGCGTGATGCCCGGCACGGACACCCCGGTCGAGCTGTACGAGGGGCGCTACGGCCCCTATGTGACCAACGGCGACGTGAACGCCACCCTGCCCAAGGACACGACCCCGGAGGCCGTGACGCTGGAGCGGGCCCTGGAGCTGATCGCCGAGGCGGAAAAGAAGCCCCGGAAACCCGCCCGCAGGAAAGCCGCGCCGAAGAAGACCGCCGCAAAGAAGACCGCCGCAAAGGGCGGCGCCCGCCGGAAGAAGACGGAATAGTCCCCCGCCAACGCGCGCGGGGACGGGAGAACGCGCATGGCTGAAACGCGCCGCGCCCTGATCACGGGCATCACGGGGCAGGACGGGTCCTACCTCGCCGAGCTGCTTCTGGAACAGGGGTACGAGGTGTTCGGCGTGGTCCGCCGCGCGAGCACGGAGACCTTCGGGCGCATCCTGCACATTAAAGACCGGGTGACGCTGCTCCAGGCCGACCTGACGGACCAGGTGTCCATGGTGGACGTGCTCTCCCAGACCCGGCCGCGCGAGGTGTACAACCTGGCGGCCCAGTCTTTTGTGCCCACGTCGTGGAAGCAGCCCATCCTCACGGGCGACGTGACCGCCCTCGGCGTCACGCGCATGCTGGAAGCCGTCCGCGTGGTGGACCCGTCCATCCGCTTCTACCAGGCGTCGTCCAGCGAGATGTTCGGCCACGTGCGCGAGACGCCCCAGACCGAGCTCACCCCCTTCTACCCGCGCAGCCCCTACGGCGTGGCCAAGGTCTACGGACACTGGATCACCGTGAACTACCGCGAGAGCTACGGCATGTTCGCCGTGTCCGGCATCCTCTTCAACCACGAGTCCCCCCGGCGCGGGCTGGAGTTTGTCACCCGCAAGGTGACCAACGGCGTCGCCCGCATTAAACAGGGGCTGGATTCGGAGCTGCGCCTGGGCAACCTGGAGGCCCGCCGCGACTGGGGCTTCGCGGGGGACTACGTCCGCGCCATGTGGCTCATGCTCCAGCAGGACGCGCCGGACGACTATGTCATTTCCAGCGGCGAGACCCACACGGTCCGCGAAATGTGCGAGATCGCCTTCGCGCGCGTCGGGCTGGACTGGGAGAAGTTCGTCCAAGAGGATCCGACCTTCTTCCGGCCCGCCGAAGTGCACCTGCTGCTCGGCGACGCGGCCAAGGCGAAGAAGGCCCTGGGCTGGGAGGCGAGGGTCTCCTTCCGTGAACTGATCGAGATGATGGTGGACGCCGACATGGAGCGGGTGCGCTTCGAGATCGCGCACCCCAGGGCCCTCCTGCAATGACCGCCCCGCGCGCGCTGGTCACGGGGAGCGGGGGCTTCGTGGGACGCCGTCTGCGCGCCCTACTGGAGGCGTCGGGATGGGAGGTTGCCGGGGCCGACCTGCGCGCGCCCGGCGGCGCGGCGGACCATGTGGCCGCGGACCTGTCCACGCCGGAGGGCGTGGACGCCGCGCTCGGCTTTGCCGGGGAGGTCACCCACGTCTTTCACCTGGCCGCCGCGACCTCCGTCGCGGACAGCCTGAAACGCCCCCTGGAGCACCTGCGGATCAATGCCGGGGGGACCATCCTCCTCGCAGAGGCCCTGCGCGCGCGGCGGCCCGGGGCGCGGCTTGTGTACATAGGCAGCGCGGAGGTCTACGGCCCCCCGCAATTCCTGCCCATGACGGAGGCGCACCCCCTCGCGCCCGCCAACCCCTATGCCGTGTCCAAGGCCGCCGCAGACCAGTACTGCGCGTGGCTGGCGGCGGCGGGCGCCCTCGACGTGGTGCGCCTGCGTCCCTTCAACCACACCGGCCCCGGCCAACCCGACGTGTTTGTGCTCCCCTCCTTCGCCCGCCAGATCACCGAGGTCGCCGCGGGCCTGCGCCCGCCCGTCCTGCGCACCGGAAACCTCACGGTGCGGCGCGATTTTCTGCATGTGGACGACGTGGTCCGCGCCTACCTGGCCGCCGCCCTCCGCGGGCGGAGCGGCGAGGCCTACAACGTCTGCTCCGGCGTGTCCCGGCGGCTGGACGAGGCGCTTGACCGGATGCGCGCGCTTTCCGGCGTTTCGTTCGAAGTCGCGCCCGACCCCGCGCTCCACCGCCCCGCGGACATCCCCGAACTGCGCGGCAGCGCCGAAAAGCTCCGCACCGACACCGGATGGGAGCCCGCCATCCCCTTCGACACCCTCCTCGGCGAGCTCCTCGATCACTGGCGCAGGCGGATCGCAGAGGGGTGGTAGGTGGCGCTTCCGGCCGCTGTTTTCGGAGATTGACGCTTGGAACAGAGCAGGCGGTGGGCGATGACGCGTGATGCGGCGGATTGCCGCTCATGGCCTTTCTGTCTCGGTGATGGAGAGGGAGATTCTTGGCGCATCGACGGGTCATGACTCAAAGCATCCCGGAGGGATGCAGGATATTAGCCGGTGGTTGAGCGAAGCGATACCACCGGAAAAGGGAGCGAAAACCAACGCACCCCGGAGGGGTGCAGGACCATAGCCGCGGGGAGATACTGCCATGTCGTCCACCTATCTCAGCCTCCACTATCACTTGGTTTTCGGAACGAAGGAACGCCGTCCCTTTATTGATCCCCCTTGGGGCGCGCGTCTCAACGAATATCTCGGCGGTACTGTGAAATCCATGGGCGGCTATCCCGAACGCATCGGCGGTATGGCGGATCACGTCCACCTTCTTGTGGGTCTTAGGGCCACCCATTGCCTGTCGGATTTCGTGAGGGATTTGAAGAAGAACTCATCCCTGTGGGTACACAGGGAAATCGGCATGCGCGATTTCGCCTGGCAGGAAGGGTATGCCGCGTTTACGGTCAGCGCCACGGCGCGCAAGGGGGTGAAGACATACATATCCCGGCAGGGTGAACACCACCGGGCCAAGAGTTTCTCAGAGGAGTTGGCCGGCCTTCTGGAACAAGCCGGGATCGAATACAATCCGGATTATCTTGCGTGAATCGGGAGGGGGAAGGGTCCTGCACCCCTCCGGGGTGCCACATAAGGCGGGGAGTCCGATGTCCGGTGGTGGCGCTCCGGCATGGAGTCGGGCGCGGTCCCGGCAAGCGGCACTCATTGCGCCCGCAACTATCCTGCTTTCAAGACCGCGCAACCACCGGCTAATATCCTCCACCCCTCCGGGGTGGAAGACCTGCGGCGCCCGGGGCCTGCATGCCCAAGTTTTTCAGCATAGCCGCCTCCGCCGTTCGGTGACACGGTCATGCCGCGCCCGCAGTGGATGCGGAAACCGCCTCTTATCCGGCGACACGGGGGGAGGGACATTAACTTTCCCCGGGGGGCGCGGGCGGGTACAATAGCCCTCCGGACCGGGAACCAGCGAAAGGATTCTGCCATGCTGCTGAATTTAACCTGCCTTCTTGCGTGCGCGCTGACGGGCGCGGCAGGGGACACTTTGGACGGTGTGGCCGCCGGGCTGGAGAGGCCGGGGAGCGAATACAGCTCGGGGCCGCTGTGGGTGTGGAACGACCTGCTCACGACGGAGCAGATCGAGACCACGCTGGACGCGCTGGCGGCGTCGAACATCCGGCAGGTGTGGGTGCATCCGCGGCCCGGGCTCATGACGCCGTACCTGGACACCGACTGGTTCGCCCGGTGGGCGGACACGCTGCGGGTGGCCAAGAAACACGACATGCTCGTGTGGATTTACGACGAGAACTCGTACCCCACCTGCTTCGCGGGGGGGCTGCTGCCCGAGGCCATGCCGGAATCCCGCGCCCTGGGCCTCAAGGTGGAGGAGCGCAAGCGCGTGAAACCCTCCGACCCGTCGGTGTTTGCCGTCTACAAGAAGGCCGGTGACGGCTTCGAGATGATCGCCAAGGACGCCGCAGGCGACGGGTTCATGGACGGCGAATTCACCGTTGTCACGCTGGAGCAGGCGAAGGAGTCCCCGTGGTACGCCGGCAAGTTCCACACGGACCTCCTGCGGCCCGGCGTCACGGAGAAGTTTCTGGAGATCACGCTGGACGCCTACAAGAAGCACTTTGGCGACGAGTTTGGGAAGCGCATCCCCGGATCCTTCTACGACGAGCCGCACCTGAAGGGCGCGGGCGAGATGCACTGGACGCCGGACTTTGCGGAGCGCTTCCAGGAGGTGTGGGGCCGTGACTTCATGGCGGAGCTGCCCCTGCTCAAGGCGGACACGCCCGAGGGCCGCCGTTTCCGTCATGACTACTTCCACACCCTTAACCGCCTGTTCATCGAGCGCTGGGCGAAAAAGTACTTTGACTACTGCGAGGCGAACGGCCTGGAGGCCACGGGCCATTACTGGGAGCATGAGTGGCCGAACTGCGCCTCCGTGCCGGACAACATGGCCATGTCGTCGTGGCAGCAGCGCCCCGGCATTGACACGCTGTTCAACCAGTACAACGAGGGGCCGCACGCGCAGTTTGGCAACGTGCGCGCCGTGCTGGAGCTGGCCAGCGTGGCCAGCCAGGCGGGCCGCGCGCGCACGCTGTGCGAGCTGTACGGCGGCAGCGGCGCGGAGATGCGCTTCGAGGACTACAAGCGCATCGGCGACTGGCTCCAGGTGCTGGGGGTGAACACGCTCAACGAGCACCTGTCCCACGTCACCATGCGCGGCGCGCGCAAGCGCGACTACCCGCCCACCTTCTCCTACCACTCGCCGTGGTTTGAGGCCTACGGCACGCTCGCGGAGTACTTCTCCCGCGTGACCTGGTGCCTGACGCAGGGCGGGCAGATCAACGAGGTCCTCGTGCTGGAGCCGACGACCACCGCGTGGATGCACCACTTCGCCAACGGGGAGCGCCTGGCCGCCGTGGGCGACACCTTCCAGGCCCTGGTCACCACGCTGGCCAAGGCGCAGGCGGAGTTTGACCTGGGCAGCGAGGCCGTCATCGCCGACCGCGGCGCTGTGGAGGCCGCCGAAGACGGCGGCGCCCGGTTCCGCGTGGGCGAGCGCGCCTACGCCGTCGTGGTGGTGCCGGAGTTCATGGAGACCCTCGACGCCAAGACCGCCGAACTCCTGAAGGGTTTCCTGGAGAAGGGCGGCGTGGTGCTTTCCTGCGCCGGGCCGGACCAGCCCTCGCTGGTGGACGGCGCGGCCGACGCGCGCTGCGCGGAGCTGCGCGGCATGGCCGGATGGCGCCAGATTGCCCCGTCCGAGGCGGCCGTCCGCATCCGCGAGCTGCGCCCGCAGCCCACGGAGGTCGTTCTCGCGGCGGACAACGCCGCCACCGTCTACCACCACCGCCGCCAGCTGGCGGACGGCGAAATCGTCTTCATCGTCAACACCAGCAACAACGTTTCGGCGTCGGGCTCCGTGGTGGCGAAGGGCATGGCGGGGGTCCGCGAGGCCGTGCTCGACCAGGGGGGCGTGCGCGCCCGCCCCTTCGAGAAGACGGCGGACGGGGTTTCGGCGCCCTTCACGCTGGGCCCCTGCGGCAGCCTGATGCTCTTCCTCGACAAGACGGCGAAGGAGGCCGACCCGGCGCCCGCGCCCGTCACGGGGCGCACCGCGCTGGCGGTGTCGGACATCGCCGTGAGCCGCGCGGACGACAATGTGCTCATCCTCGACTACGTGGACGTGACGGCGGGCGGCGAAACCCTCGAGGGCGTCTACTGGAAGAAGGCCGCAGACCACATCTTCAAGAAGAACGGCCTGCGCGGAAACATCTGGGACCACTGCGTCCAGTTCCGCGACGAGCTGCTGAAGACCGAGTTCCCGGCGGACAGCGGGTTTGAGGCGACCTACCACTTCACCCTGGAGGGTCCGGCGCCGGAGCACCTCTTCGCCGTCGTGGAGCGCGCCGACCTCTACGAGATCACCTGCAACGGCCAGGCCGTAAAGCCCGCCCCGCACTACTGGTGGCTCGACCGCGCCTTCCTCGGCATCAATCTGGCGGGCGCGGCGAAGAAGGGGGACAACACCCTCACGATCAAAGCGTCGCCCATGACAGTGTTTCATGAGCTGGAAGCCGCCTACCTCGTCGGCGATTTTTCCCTGAAGGCCGCCGACAAAGGCTTCATCGTGGCGCCGGGCGCGCCGCTGGGGCTGGGCGAGTGGAGGGACCAGGGGCTTCCCTTCTTCGGCCACCGGGTGGCGTACACCGCCACGGTCACGGTGGACGACCCGAAAGCGCGCCATCTCCTGACCCTTCCCGACTGGTCGGGGGTCGTCGCGGCGGTGACGGTGAATGGCAAGCCTGCGGGCCCCGTCTACCTCCAGCCCGCGGAGCGCGAGATCACCGCCCTGCTGAACCCCGGCGTCAACACGGTCTCCGTGCTGGTGTACGGCAGCCTGCGCAACCCCCTCGGCCCGCACCTGGGCAACAAGGACGCCGGCCTGACCCACCCCGGGTCGTGGAACAACGCGCCCGAGTCGCCCCAGCCCGCGGGCTCCGAGTACGCCTTTGTTGGATACGGCCTGAGGGCCCCGTTCACCGTGGAACGGCTGGCCCCCTGACCCCCTGACACGCGGCAAGGAGCGGTCCATGGACGGGACGGTCCGGGTGCTCGTGGTGGACGCGGACGCGGGTGTGCGGCGCCTGGCCGCCGACGCGCTCCGGGGCCGCGCCATGCCCCTGCCCGGCGGCGGCGACGCCGTCCTCGAGGTGGAGGAGGCGGCCTCGTCCTGCCGTTGCTGCGCCCGCATCGCCGCGTTTGCGCCCGACATCCTGATTCTGGACAACGAGCTCACCTGCGCCGCCGGGGCGGACCTCATGGCGCAGGCCCGCGAGGGCCGGTCGGAGCTGGCGGTCATCATGACCGAGGCGGCCCCCTCCTACGCCTGCGCCGTGGATGTGGCGCGGCGGGGCGCCGTGGACTTCCTGCCCAAGCCCTTCCCGCCGGAGGTCCTGCGGGGCGCGGTGGCGCACGCCCTGCGCTTTCTGGAGGACACCCGCCGGGAACGTCTGCACGCCCTGGAGAAGCGCCGCATCCGCTTCGAGTTCGTCTCCGTGCTCGCCCATGAGCTGAAGGCCCCCCTCGCCGCCGCGGAAAGCGCGCTGCAGATTCTCGACGCAAAGACGCTGGGCGAGGCGCTGCCCCCCTACGCCCCCCTCGTCGCGCGGGCGCTGGTCCGGCTGGAGGCCGCGCGCCGGCTCGTGGGCGGCCTGCTCGACCTCACCCGCGTGGAGTCCGGGGAGCGCCCGCGCAGCCTGGAGTTTCTTGATCTGGCCCAGTCGGCCCGGACGGTGCTGGAGGAGGAGGCGCCCGCAGCGCGTGCGCGCGCCGTCACCCTGTCCCTGGCCGCGCCGGACCGGCTCATGGTCCGCGCCGACCGCTGGGAGATCGAGTGCATCCTCCAGAATCTCCTCTCCAACGCCGTCAAGTACAACCGGGACGGGGGCGCCGCGGCGCTGCGCCTGTGGCAGGACGGGGAGCATGTCTTTGTTGAGGCGCGCGACACGGGCATCGGCATGACCCCCGCGGAGATCGCGGGCCTGTTCCGCGAGTTTGGCCGGGTGCGCAAGCGCGAGACGGAGCACATCCCCGGCACCGGGCTCGGTCTGGCGCTGGTGCGCAAGCTCGCCGCCCTCTACGACGGCGGCGTGGAGGTGGAGAGCGCTCCCGGCGAGGGCAGCGTGTTCACCGTCCGCCTGCGCCGCTGCCGGGGGGCCGGACTGGAAGACTGACCGCCCTCAGAACCGGTAGGTGTACTGCACCGTGAACGTGTTCTCCCGCAGGGAGATTTCCGACCCTTTCCCCAGCACGGAGAAGAGGTCGCCCTTGCCGTTGTCCGTGAGGTGGTTGTTGAAGGCGTGGTGGTACGCGAAGTGCAGTTCGGAGTTCTCCGTGAGGGCGTGCGACACGCCGAAGGTGGCGTGGGTCTTGACCACCGCCGGGAACAGGGCGTTGGCGAACACATGCTCCCCGTCAACGGGCGAGTTGGCGAACGCCGCGCCC
This sequence comes from Candidatus Hydrogenedentota bacterium, assembly GCA_012730045.1. Classification (NCBI taxonomy): domain Bacteria; kingdom Pseudomonadati; phylum Candidatus Hydrogenedentota; species Candidatus Hydrogenedentota bacterium. The sequence goes on from JAAYBR010000041.1 coordinate 15,353, forward strand.
GCCCGGAAGGTCCACTTGGGTGTCGCCTCCCAGGTGAGGCCCGTCTTGATGATGTGCTGGTCCTTCCAGCCGAACCCGCCCTGGAGCGGCTCCGCCCCGATTTGTCGCACCCCCGTCCAGTCAATCCATTTGTAGTCCAGCGCCCACTCCAGTTTCGGCGTGAGGTCGAAGGCGACGCCGGCCTGGAGGTTCTGCGGCAGGTCCATGGACTCAAAGAAGAGGTCGTCGTATTTCCCGAAATCCGTCAGCCACTGGCGGGAGGTGTAGGTCGCGCCGACGGCGAAGCGGTCCCAGCGCTTGTTGAACCCCAGCGAGAACCCCGCGCCGTAGGAGGTGTCCCACCCGTTCTCCGCGTCGGCCTGGCGGAATTTCAGCGTCAACATGTCGCTCTTGAACATGGAGAAGTTCAGGTGCGGCGCGGCGCCGACCACCCAGCCGTCGCCCAGGTCGCGGGCATACCCGAACACCATGGTGGCCACGCTGTACTCTGTCCGCCGGTCGTAGTTCTTCAGGAAGAGCCGCGGCAGAATGGCGCGGGAGGTCCGGTACTCCACGCCCATGCCGCTCACGCCGTACAGGCCAATGCCCCAGGCGTCCTCGCCGCTTTCCCCCGGTCCGTTGCTGTATCCGATGGCGGGAATGTAGAAGATGCTGTCATCATACGACTCCCCGGTGAGGTTGCCGAAGAGGCCCGCCGGATCCATGGTCCGGTAGGGCGCGAACACCTCCACGCTCACGTCCAGACGGCGGTCCAGCGACAGCAGCCCCGCCGGGTTCAACAGCACCCAGGTCGAGTCCTTGGCGCTCGCCACCCCCGCTCCGGCGGTGCCCTTCTGCACCGCCCCGATGCCGATGAGCTGGGTGCCGTCCGTGGCGTCGGCAGTCACGCAGGCCCCCAGCAGGGCCAGAGAGAGGGCCAAAACGGCGGGGACGATGCTCTTGCGATGGGGTGCGGTACTCATGAGGGGGGTTCCTTTCCGGCCTTATACCTGCAAATGTTTATCAGCAAACACAAGTATACCCTGAAATGTTCCCGGGATGCCCCTTTTTGTCGGAGGAAGCGGAACCTTTCCCGCCGTTTCGGGCATTATTGCAGAGGGGGGAGCCTGCCCGAAATCGGGCCAAGGTGACCCCGGGGTGTCAAAAACAGTAGAATGGGGCCGGAGATGCGGACAGGCTGAACAGCGGCGCGGTTCCCGGAAGGGGCGCCGCAGAAATGATGGGATGCGGACCATGGCATTACGATACATCGGCTTGACCCTGGCGTTCATCATGACCCTTGCCGCCGGACCGGCGGCGTGGGCGCAGGCGGGGACCGTTGCGGCCGGACCGCCTTCGGCGGCGGTCAAGGCCGACACCGAAATCGAGGGAGAGGGGGAAGGCGAGGGCGAAGGCGAGGTTCCGGTCACCATCACCGAAATCACGCTGTTGAGCCCCACGGGCGACATCGCCACAGCGCCCGGCATTGCCCAGGTGCCGGTGCTTCTCTGCGCGGAAGTCACCCTGGCGGAGGACGCCCCGGCGGGAACCGTGCCCGCGGTGGTGTTTGAATGGAACGGTCAGGAGTTGCCCGCCACGCTTCGGGACGGCCTGTACTGGGCGGAGAGCGTGGCCCCGGCGGGGTTTCAGGGAACCATCACGGCGGCGGCCACGGTGACCGGCGAGGAGACTGAATATCTGTCCGACCCCTATCCCTTCGCCGTGCGGACCGTTGCGGACGACAACGGCAACGGGTATCCCGACGACCCCTTCACCGCCCTGGCCAAGCCGGGCGACACCTGGTATGGCCTGCACACATCGGGCGACTGTGTCCGGGTGGTGGGCATGCTGGAGATGGATTCCGCCGTGCCCGAATGCCGGGTGCTGCTGGCAAACCCCTATGACAGCGCCAACACGGCGTTGGTGTCGGTGCCGGGGGCGCTCATGGGCGCGGCCGGCCGGGGCATTCTGACGGCGGTCCTTGCCTGCAACGAGGACGGCATGTTCGCGCCGGACGCCGCGGGGCCGGACGTGTCCCTGCGTCCCGGCGATTCGCTGGAGGGCGGCGGATTCCTGTTTGCCGGCGTGGTGGTGTCCTCCGATGGCGGGGCGACCTTCGGCGACCCCGACCCCTATTTGGCGGCGCGCAACGCGGTCACCTTTTCCGTGGCGGGCCTGCGCGCCAAGCCGGGGAACATCGCGGCGTGGCATGCCTTTCCCGCCCTGCTGGACAGCGACCCCGCGTCGGGCTTCTTCCTGGCACCCGCCGACGGGGCCTGGGACCGCGCGCCGGTGCTGACGGTGGGGGATGCCGGCGGCGTGTTCAGCGGACGCATGCAGGAGGCGCAACTGGTGGCGCCGTTCCAGACCGGGCTGCCCGCACGCTTGGAGATTCCCGAGGCGGCCGGCGGCTCGGTGCTCTTCGGCCGCGTGCGCCTGGGTGAGACAGGGACGCTGGTGCTGACCCTGCGCAACCCCGGCAGCGCCCCGGTGGCGGGCACCGTCGCGCTGTCGGACCCGGCGGGGGTCTTTGCCGTGCGGGGACCGCTGGCGTACAGTGTGCCCGCAGGCGCCGAGGCCACGATGGAAGTGCAGTTTGTGCCCCCGGCCGAGGAGGACTACCGGGGCGTGCTGACTTTTACGGGAGGGGAAAACACCCCGCTCACGGTCACGCTGCTGGGATCGGGCACCGCCGAGGAGAAGAGAGTCTCCTTCTTCGGGTGCGGCCCCGCGCGCGGGGCGGCGGCCCCGGGCTGGGGCGAACTGCTTGCCCTGGCGATGGTTTTTGCCCTGCTGCTGCGCCCCCGCCGCGTGCCGCGCTAGGGCGGCCCCATGGGAAACGGCATTCTTTTCATCGTGGCGCTGGCGTCGCTCTACACCCTCATCGCCCTGGGATGGCGCTTTCAGTCCCGGCTGCGGCTGAAGGCGCAGTGGGAGGCGGGCCGCGCCGCCCTGGAGCGGGGGGACGTGGAGGCCGCCTCGCGGGCCTACGCGAAATGCGTGGGCATGGAGCCCATGTGGGCCGCGGCGCGGTCCATGCTCGCGGGCTCCCTCGCCCGGCTCGGGCGGGGCGACGAGGCCGAGCGCGAGGCGAGGCTCGTGGCGGAGATGAACCCCCGCGATCCGGAGGGCTGGCGCGCCCTGTGCATGTTCTATGCCCTCTTTCTGCCGGACCGCCTGGACGGCGTCCGCGCCGCCTTTGGGGAGATGCGGCAGCTGGACCCGGAGGCGGCCAACGCCCTTCTGCGGGATCCGGCGATGGCGCGGCTCGCGCCGCATCTGGACAGCGGGCCGCCGCCGTCCGGCGGGGGCGCGCCGGTTTGAAAGGACCGCCCCGCCTGCGGTAGGCTTGAAGGGGTGTGAACGGCCCTATTTCGAGGGGCAGGAGACGGAAGCATGAAGAAAATGACCGGACCGGTCCTGCTGGCCGGATGTCTGCTTTTCCTCGCCGGGTGCAACACCCTGGCGGGCCAGCCAAGGCTGCAGGGAGCCGCGATCACGCCAGACACGCTCAAACCCGGCGAGGGCGCCGTCGTCACCATGGGCATTCGCGACCGCCAGGGCATCATTGACCGGGTGCAGGGCGTGGTGGTCGAGGATCCGCGCATCACCTTCCGCCTGATGGACGACGGGCTGGACCCGGACGCCAAAGCCGGTGACGGCACTTGGAGCATGGGGGTGGACGTGCCCTTCCAGGCCCCGCCCGGGGAGTATTTCCTGGAGATGACGGCCTACACCGACGACGGCGAGCCCGTGACCATCCGCGAGAAGGGCGGCACGCTGAAGCCGCTGCAGGCCGTCGTGCCCCTGCGCATCCTCCCGCCGGAGAAATGACGTGGCCGCCTGGGCGCTGGCGCTTGCGGCGCTCCTGGGCGCGGCCGCCGCGCCTGACCGCCCCAATGTCCTTTTTCTGACAGCGGACACCCTCCGCGCCGACGCCCTCGGGTGCTATGGCGCGGCGCCGTCCCCCACACCCCGGCTGGACCGCCTTTCCGCGGACGCCCTCCTGTTTGAGGACTGCCTGTGCGCCGTGCCCCTCACCGGCCCGTCCTTCGGTGCCATGCTCACCTCCGTGCCGCCGCGCGCCAACGGCGCCACGCACAACGCGCTGCCCGTGTCCCCGGAGTTCCCGACGGTGCCCGAGGCGCTTCAGCGCGCGGGGTATTTCACCGGGTGCGTGCAGAGCACCTGGACGCTCAAGGCGAAAATGGCGGGACTCCACCGGGGTTTCGACCGGTATGACGAGGACTTTCACCGAAAACGCTGGGGAATCGTCAACGCGGAGCGGCCTGCCGACGAGGTGACGGACGCGGCGCTGCGGATGCTGGCGGAGCGCCCCCGGGAACGGCCCTTCTTCCTGTGGGTCCACTACATAGACCCGCACGCGCCCTACCAGCTCCACCGGGGCTTCGCGCCCCCCGGCGCGAATGTGTGGCGGCTGCCGCCGCGCGAGGGCACCCGCGCCCGCTACTGGAGCGAGGCGGCGTTCATGGACCACCACCTGGGCCGCCTGCTTGACGCCCTGCCGCCGGACACGGTGGTGCTCTTCGTCGCCGACCACGGCGAGAGCCTCTACGAGCACGGCCACCTCGGCCACGGCCGGCATGTCTACCAGGACAACCTGCGCGTGCCCCTGATGATCCGCGCGCCCGGCGCGCCGCCGGGCCGGAGTGCCTTCCCCGCCCACGGACTCGACATTGGACCCACCCTGCTCGCCCTGGCCGGACTGCCGAAACTCCCCGGCATGCAGGGGCTCAATCTCCTGGACACAGAGGGGGACGGGGTGGGCCGAGTGCGGTTCGCGGAGACCTACGGCGGCACGGTCACGCGGGTGCCCGGACTCCGGCAGGCCCTCGCCTCCGGCGGGCCGACGCACCAGACCGTCGTGGAGGGGAGCTGGAAGCTCATCCTGCGGCGCGCGCAACTGCCGGAGTTCTACGACCTGGGGAAGGATGCCGCCGAACGCAGCAACCGGTTTCGGGACCATCCCGAGAGGGTCAAGCGAATGACCGACGCACTGGCTGAGTGGACCGCAACGGTCGGCGAGCGGGCCGCCGAGCCCGCCGACCTCACGGCGGACGACCGCGCCGCCCTGGAAGCGTTGGGGTACCTCAAGTGAGAGGAGCGACCGGGGGGGCAGTCGGACGGGTCTGACCAGTCCGACCGGTCAGACGACACCCCGCCCTCACCAGTAGGTGTAGAAGAGCGTCTCCGTCAGCAGGGTTTGTCCGGCGAGGAAGGCCAGGACGGTCCAGAGCGCGGCGGTGCGGCGCTCCCTGCCGCAGATTTCGGCGAGGGCGTGCGCGGCCGGGGCAATGAGGAAGGGGTACAGGTACATGGCCGAACGCTCCCCCTCGCCCCGGGCCAGATAGAGGAAGTTCAATGCCAGCACCGCCAGAACGAGCAGCACCAGCACGGTGCGGGGCGGGAACAGGGCATTCTCCCCCCCGGGTTCCGGCGCGGCGCGCCCCGGGCGGGCGCAATGGCGCAGGAAGAGCAGGGACACGGGAATCCCCGCGAAGTAGAACCAGGTCGCGGGATTGAAGAGGACGCGGAAGGTCCACCCGGGGTAGCGCGGGTCCAGCTCGTCGAGGTGGAACTGGTCGGTGTCAAACTGCGCCTTGGCCGCCTGGAACGCGGCGACATAGTCGAAGCCCGACCACAGGCGCACGGCGACGTGGACCGCGAGGAACGCGCCGAACATGACCGCCGCCGTGCGAAACACCGCGGCCCACCGGTCCCGGCGGAGGAGAAGGGCCAGTCCGCAGAGGGCAAACCACGCGCCGAGGCCCAGCAGCGAGAACTTGAGCAGGGTCGCGCAGGCGAATGCGACGCCCGCGGCCGCCGCCGCGCCGGGGCTCCCGCCGCGGAGGGCCCGTTGAAAAAGAAACAGGGCCGCAAGGGTGAACGGGGTGAACAGGGCGTCGGCGCTGGTGGCGGTGAAGAGCACCACGCCCGGCGTCACGGCGTAGAGGAGGACCGCGACGGCGGCGCTGCGGGGCCCGAACAGCCCGCGCACCCACCCGTACAGGGGGAACACGGCCAGCGACGCCACCGCGACCGTCGCCAGGGACAGGGCAAGGGCGCTGTTGGTAACGACATAAGAGAGCATCCACAGCAGGGCGGCGGGCCCGGGGGGATGCACCTTGCCGTGCATGGAAAGGTAGGGGTGGATGCCCAGATAGCGCCCGAAGAACGCGCGGATCGAGGGGGCCTTCCCGATGTCGCCGACCACCTCGTAGGCCTCGCGCTGGTAGGCCTGCGCGATGCCGTCAAACCCGCGGGTCACCGCGACGGCGCACGCGAAGAGAATCAGGAAGAGGAAGACGCCCGCCAGAAAACGCGCCAGACTCCGGGGGGCAGGCGGGGTCGGCTCCGGACACGCCAGCGTCCCCGCCACCGCACTGCGGCGGAGCGCCCATCCGCCGACAATCAGGCAGACGAGCACGCCCGCCATCCCCGCCGCGCCCGGAAACACCGGCGCGAAGAGCGCGTAGAAAGGGGTGGGGTGGCCGTAGATGCTTTCGACGCCGACCTCCCAGAGCAGCAGCATGCCCGCGAACCAGAGCGCGAGCGTTCCCGCGGCGCCGGCCGCCAGACGGCGCGCGGCGGGGGACAGGAACGGCTCTCTGGTGTGCGCGGGGTTCGGCGTCATTTTTCCGGGTAAACGACCTCCGCCGTCTTCGCGTCGAAGTCCACACGGACCACGACGCCGTTGCTGAACGTGGTCTCCTGCTTCCGCCGCGTGTCGTCCAGGAAACGGTGGTCCGTCATTTCGGCGAAGGCGCAGGCCTCCTGCAGGGCGCAGGCCTCCTTCACCGTCGCGACGTCGGCGGCGTCCGCCCCCGGCCACACATAGGGCATGCCCGCGTTCAGCAGGCAGTGGACGCGGCCCGCGTCGCCTTTCGGAATGCCCCAGCCGCCGTCCTCTCCCATTTCCCAGGGCGTCATCAGGCTGTCATGGTAGACCAGGTTGAACAGCGGCACGGGGATGGCGCACGCTTCGCCGCCGCCGATGTGGGGATAGGTGGCGTAGGGGCCGTGGTGCACCAGGTGCAGGGTGGCCGCGAAGTAGTCCGTGGGCTCTTCCGAGCTGACCACATACCCGCGCGCCTTAAGCACGTCGAAGCACTGCCGCCGATAGAGCGCGCTCTCGGCGCGGGTGGTGGGGTGCGCCTTCCGCGCGCTCTCCTCCGGCGGCACCACGGAGAACACGTCGAGGTACGCGCCGCGCACCGGGATGCCGTTGTCCACGAACCAGTCGTGGTTGCGGCGGACATAGCCCGGCGCGAAGCGCGGGTTGAGGAAGGTCTGCGGCCCGCCGCACCAGACGCTGTGCTCGTCGCGCTTTCCGTTCAGGTGCGTCAGCGTGAGGCGCTCGTCGAAGGACGCCGCGTTGAGGTAGAAGTCGCGGTACTGGTCGTGGACGGCGAAGAAGTAGCCCATCTCCGCGCACTTCACGGCGAGGGCGCGCAGGCCCTCCGCGCCGCCCTGCTCCGCGCCGGCGGGGATGACGTCCGGATGCCCGTCGTCATAGCCGTAGAACCCCCAGCCGTCCAGGTGCACATAAGCGCTGTCAATCCCGGCGGCCTTCAGCCGCTCCACGTCGGCCCGCAGCTTGTCGAAGGTGTTCAGATTGTGGTTGTCCTCCGGGGTCTCCTTGTTGTACATGGAGGCCTGGGGCACAAAATGGTACAGGGCGCCGAGGTGGACCACCGGCCGCCCGATGACCTCGGCAAGCGCCGGGGAGGCCGCACTTTTCTCCCGCAGGGAGACGAAGTCGCCCCGCTCGACCACATGCCGGCGGTAACGCTTTGCCAGGGTGACGTGGGTGGCGTTCTGGCTGAAGACATAGCGGACGGTCCGCAGGTAGGCCATGCGGCCCAGGCTGGCCTGCCACGCCACCCCCGCGCGGGTGGGCCCGCCCTCCGGGTGGACGTAGTAGCCCGCCGCGTCAAACGGCGTCTCGATGATCGCCTGCGCGCCGTGGCCGTTCCGGAGGTGCCCCCACCACGGCATGTAGTGGGTGCGCGAGTTGACGGTCTCCAGCGACTGGATGTGCTGGGGCCAGTCCCCGGGCAGGAGCATGCCCTGCATCCGGGGGATGACCGCCACCTCGCCGGGCGTTTTGTCGGTGAGCAGCGGCTTGGGCCAGCGGATTTCCTTCAGCACCGCGTCCGTGTCCTCCGCCGCCAGGTCAAACACGACCTCCGGCCCCTCGCAGTGCGCCGACACATGCAGTGCGAAACCCGGGGCCTTCTCGAAGTCCGAGAAGGACACCACCATGCCCGCAGACCAGCCCGTGAAGAGGCGCTCCGCCCGCACCGAGCGCGCGTCCCTCAGGCGCAGGTTTCCGGCCTCCATCTGGATGTCCAGGTCGTCGCTCTCCGCAAAGGTCCAGGTCTGCCCGCCGGCGGCGACCTCCATGGCCAGCGTGTCGCGCCGCCAGGTGAACGTCAGATCCTCCGTGGCGACCCGCCAGTGCTCCGGCGTCTCCTCGAAGGTTCCCCCGGCGATGACCGGCTTGTCCTGGCTGTGCGCCAGGAGCCACGCGCGCGTTTCGTCAAAGGCCGTGTAGAGCGCCGCGAAGGACTCCGCGCTGTCCGCCCCGGCAGTCAGCCGCTCCCGGAGCGCCGCGAGGCGCGCCGTCTTCTCCGCCGCCGCCCCCTCCTCCACGACGACCGCCTCCAGACGGTCCGCATAGGACGACACGGTGGCCACCCGGGCGTCCCATTCTCCGGCGGAAAGCGACAGCATCACACACATCACGGCTGCAAACATGGCGGTTCTCCTTGTGGGGTTCCCAGGGGGCGCGGCGCGCCCGCTTCGCATACAGAATAGGCGGCCCGCTCGCGATTCGCAAGATTTGCGTTCCGTCCGGCTACTCCACCGTCACCAGGGGGCGCATGGCCTCCAGCCGCTTCGGGCCGATCCCCGGCACCTGCTCCACGTCCTCCACTGTGCGGAACGGGTTCGCCTCGCGGTACGCGATGATGTTCCCCGCGTACACCGGACCGATCCCCGGCAGCGTCTCCAGCTCCGCCTGCGTCGCCGTGTTGAGGTTGATCAGCCCCTTTTGCGCGCCCCCCGGCGCCGCGGACGCCGCGGGCACGGTCGCGGGCGGGGACGCGGGCGCGGCGGACGGCGTGGGGACCGGGGCACCCTGCTGCGGAGCGACCAGGTAGGCCGATGGATTCTCCGCCAGCCGGTATCCTGAATTGCGCAGGACCATGCGGTCTCCGTCGGAGACACGTTCCACCACCACCGGCACGGTGAGCGTGGTGCCGTCCACCAGCCGCGCGGCAAGGTTCAGCCCCGACACATCGCCCTCCGGCGTCGTGCCCCCGGCCCGCATGATGAGGTCCGCCACCCGGCTGTCCACCGGAAGCCGCTGAAGACCGGCACTGCGCACGCCGCCCCGAACGGCCACGGCAATTTCGGGAGGCGCCGGAGACGCCACGGGGGCGGGGGGCGGCATGGCGACCATGCCCGGCGCGGGAAGGTCCGCCCCGGCGGGCGGCGTGGGGGGAGGTTCCGGACGCTTCGTGTCGGCGGGCGGACCTGCAGCCGGAGCGGCCGTCTCCACCCGCTGCTCCCCGGCATGCCGGCCATGCCAGAAAAGCGCCCCGGCGCCCGCCACCAGGGCAAACAGCACCCCCACCAGCAGCAGCTGCTCCTTCGTGGTGAGCAGCCGGTTCGGAGAAAAGAGCATGACCTGTTCCCCCACCCTGTCACAGTCCCTCATGCCGCTGGACCTCCCTTTGGCGGCGGCACAGGCGCATTATGAATCGGCCGGCCGGCCGTGTTCAAGCGTTTCGTTCCCTTGTCCCGTGAGAGGGGCTCAGTCCGGTTCGATACCGACAAGCACAAGGGGAACCGCCGGAACGCCGCGTCCCTGTCCGGCGATCCATCGAGTAACGGGGGATTTCCCGGAACGGAGCGTGTAAAATGTCCTCGTACGGAACCACCCCAGGAGGCCGACCATGAACATCCGAGTCCTTTTCCTCGCCGCCCTGCTGTCCGGACTGGCCGCCGCAGTGGACCCCCTCCCCTTCCGGCCGCCCGCCGTGCCGCTGGTGCCGGTGGACCCCTATTTCAGCATCTGGTCCCCGGCGGACCGGCTGAACGACGCGGACACGGTGCACTGGACCGGGAAGCCCCACCCCCTGGTCAGCGTCGTGACCGTGGACGGCGTGCCGTTCACCCTCATGGGGAAGCCCACGGACGCCGCGCCCGCCCTGCCGCAGACCGGCCTCACTATCAATCCCTGCTTCGTGAGCTACCATTTCGAGGGCGCGGGCATCGGCATCCGCCTGAGCTTCCTCACGCCGCTGGTGCCGGAAAATCTGATGCTCCTGTCTCGCCCGGTCACCTACCTGATCTGGCACGCGCACGCGGTGGACTGCCAGGCCCACGAGGTCAGTGTCCGGCTGGAGTGCGGCGCGGAGATCGCCGTAAACGCGCCGGCCACGGAGCGGGTGGCCGCCGGACGGGAGGACTTTGGCGGCGTAGCCGCCGTGAAGGTGGGGTCGGTAGACCAGCCGGTGCTGGGGATGAAGGGGGACGATGTCCGGATCAACTGGGGACACCTGTATCTCGCCGCCGACGCCTCGCAAAACGTCAAGCTGGACATCCTTGCGGAAAAGCCGGACACCGGGGAGGGCCTGCGGGCCGACACGACCCGCCTGACCGCAGACCTGACCCTCGGAACGGTAAGCAGCAATGAGTGGCCTATTGGCTGGGTCATGCTCGCCTATGACGACGTGGACTCGGTCCAGTTCTTCCACGAAAACCTGAAGGCCTACTGGAAGAAGGACGGGGACGACATCGGGGCGCTGCTGCGGAAGTCCGCGGCCGAATACGCCGCCTTGTGCGAGCGCTGCGGCTGGTTCGACAACGAGTTCATGAACGACCTCCACAAGGCGGGCGGACCCAAGTACGCCCTGCTGGGCGCGCTGGCCTACCGGCAGTCTCTCGCGGCGAGCAAGGTGGTCGCCGACGCCAACGGCCAGCCTCTGTTCTTCTGCAAGGAGAACACGAGCAACGGGTGCATGGGCACCGTGGATGTCTTCTACCCGCAGGCGCCGCTGCCCCTGCTCTTCAGCCCCTCCCTCGCCCGCGCCATGCTGATCCCCGTGCTGGAGTACTCCAGCTCGCCGCGCTGGACCTGGCCGAACGCGCCGCACGACGTGGGCGCCTGGCCCCTGGGCAACGGGCAGGTCTACGGCGGCGGCGCCAGCGACGGCGGCATGCCCGTGGAGGAAACGGGGAACATGCTCCTGCTGGTGGCGGCGGTGGCGCAGGGGGAGGGCGACGCCGGCTTCGCCATGAAATACTGGCCCACCCTCCTGAAATGGGCGGAGTATCTGAAGGCCAAGGGCTTCGACCCGGAGAACCAGCTCTGCACCGACGATTTCGCGGGGCACCTCGCCCGGAACGCCAACCTGTCGGTGAAATCCATCTGCGCGCTGGGCGCGTTCGGGAAGCTGGCCGCCCTCAAGGGCGATGCCGCCCTCGGCGCGGAGTACACGGCCCTCGCGAAACAGTACGCCCTGGAGTGGATGAAGGTTGCCGACGACGGGGACCACTACCGCCTGGCCTTCGACCAGCCCGGCACCTGGAGCACGAAATACAACCTCGTCTGGGACCGCATCCTGGAGATGGACCTGTTCCCGCTGGAGGTGGCCGCGAAGGAGATGGCCTTCTACCGCCGGAATCTGGACACCTACGGCCTGCCCCTCGACGGGCGCGCCCACACGGCCCCCGGCGACCGACAGGCCCTCTGGAGCAAGACGGACTGGGCCTTCTGGGCCGCCTGCCTCACGGAGAACCGGGAGGACTTTGACGCGATCACGGCGCCCGCCTATGCGTTCTTCGACGCGGCGGAGCAGCGCGTGGGCCTGACGGACCTCTATTTCACCGACAAGCCGGACACGGCGCGCATGCACTCGCGCCCCGTCATCGGCGGCGTCTTTCTGAAAATGCTCTATGACAAGGAGGTCTGGAAGAAGTGGGCCGGCCGCGACCGGACCCGCGCCAACGGCCCCTGGGCCCCCTTGCCGCCGCCCCCGGTGGTGACCACGGTGGTGGCCCCGGAACAGACGGTCTGGCGGTACACCACGGAGAAGCCCGCCGACGGCTGGAACAAGCCCGCCTTCAAGGACGGGAAATGGAAGAAGGCGAAGGGCGGCTTCGGCACGGCGGGCACGCCGGGCATCCGCGTGCAAACCGAGTGGAACACCCCTGACATCTGGCTGCGCGGGGAGATCACCGTCCCCAAGGGCGACTATGAAAACCTGCAGCTCAGCCTCTTCCACGACGAGGAGGCGGAGGTCTACATTGACGGCGTGCGCTCGGTGCGGGTGAAGGGATACAGTGTCGAGTACGAGCCGACCTCCCTCTCCGGCCCCGTCACCCTCGGCCCGGGAAAGCACTTCTTCGCCGTGCACTGCCGCAACACCACCGGCGGGCAGGGCATAGACCTCGGCATCGTGGATGTGAAAAAGCCGGGCCGCTGATCCCATGACACCGCCGGAAGACACGCAGACCACGGAAGCCCCCGCCGAAGAGGCCTCCCCCGCGCCGCGCGGGCGAAGGCTCGTCCCGGTTTTCCGGGTGATCCTCCTCCTGCTCGCCGTCATGGCCTGGGGGGTGGTGGAGGGACACGTCTGCCGGGTGCGCCGCCACGAGCTGGCGTTTCCCGGCTACCCCGCCGGGGCCGCGCCGCTGCGGGCCGCCCTCCTGACGGATTTCCATCTGGACCGGCTGGCGTCGGCGCGGCGGCTGGGCCGCATCGTGGACCGGGTCAACGCGGAGGCCCCGGACATCATTTTTCTGGGCGGCGACTACGCGGACGCGAAGCTGGAGCGCCTGGGCGACTGCCTGCGCGAACTCGCCCGGCTGAGGGCGCCCCTGGGCGTTTGGGCCGTGCTCGGCAACCACGACTACACCCACGCCCCCGCGAGGGTGCTGTCCGCGCTGCAGCAGGCGGGTATCACCCCGCTCGAGAACGAGGGGTTCTGGCTGGACCTCGGCGGCGGCCGCATCCGGGTGGGCGGCGTGGCGGATTTCTGGCACGGGCGGCCCAACTGGGAGGCCGCCGCGGGCACCGCCGCCCCGGGGGATTTTTTCCTGCTCCTCGCGCATAATCCGGACTATGCCGAGACCCTGCCCCCGGGGGCGGTGGACCTGGTGCTTTCCGGACACACCCACGACGGACAGGCGACGGTGCTGGGCCTGTGGTCCCCGTTCATCGGCATCCCCTCCACCCACGGGCAGAAATACCGGGCGGGGCGGGTGGACAACGGACGAACCACCGTGCTGGTGTCCGGCGGCGTGGGCGGACTGGTCGCGCCGATGCGCTACTTCGCGCCGCCGTCGGTGGAGATCGTCACGCTGCGCCCGGACGGTCAGTCCGGCAGACCGTAGGTGTATCCCGCCCCGTTGGTGCCGTCGGTCTTGAGCATGGCCCACAAGGTGACATAGTCCCCCTGCAGCGCCGACGTGTCCACTTTCGTGGTGAGCGGCACTAAATTCCCCTCCGCCGTCTCGGGCGCGGTGTTGTAGACAACGGCCACGTCATACACGGCGCCACGGGCAAACTTGGCGGGGAGCAGGACGGACCCGTCCGCGGGGACGGCCTGCCCGAGCCGCTCGGGCCCCCAGTCCTCGGCGGTTTCAGGGGTGACCAGAATGGACACCACCGGGTAGTCGCCCGGATTCGTGAAGAAGATTTGAAACGACGGCACCGCGCATCCCGGCACTCCGGCCAGCACCGCGACAAGACCCACAGCCACTCCCAGCCACACCATGAAACGCCTTGCCATGACCTCCGCTCCTTTGGTTTCCGCCAAGAAAAAAGAAGGCACGCGGACAGCCCGCCTCTCCCGATGGTAGGGGACCGGCGGGAAAATGTCAAGCCCGGGCCGCCCGGTTGGGGTACAATGGCGGGGGCCGCGCCCGCTGCGGGCGGCGGCGCGTCGCGCAACCCCCGGAACCCGCAGATGCTTTCTTTCCTGAACCGCCACCGGCTCGCGATCGGGCTGCTCGTGTTGGCGGCCGTCACGGCCTACGGCCTGCGCGCCTTCTTCCACGAGGACTGGCGGGGGGCGCTGGTGATGTCCCGGATTCCCTGGGCGGGTGCGCCGGTGATGTTTCTCCCGCCGCCCGCGGCGCTGTGGCTGGCCTCCTGGGTCTGGCCCCTGCTGCCGCTTTCCGCGCGGGCCTTTCCGGGGGAAACCCTGCGGAAGCCCGCCGTGCTGGCCGTGTCCTGCCTGACCCCCCTGGGATGGATTCTCAACAGCCTGGTGTTACACCTTGTCATACGGGAAAGCGCGCCGCCCTACGCGCTCTGGCAGGTGATTTTCCTGCCGCCGTCCTACATGTTCGCCGCGGCGGCCTCGGGCGTTCCCGGGGGGGTCGGCGTGGTGGAGACGCTGCTCGGGGCGACGCTGGTCCGGTGGATCAGCCTGCCGGACGCCCACGTCCTGCTTGCCGTGGCCGCGTTCCGGTTGATAACGTTTTGGGTGTGGGTGGGCGTGGGCTGGCTGGCGCTGCTGCGCGTGCTGCGGTGGCCCCCGGCCCAGGCGGCCGCGCCTGAAAAGGAGTCCTGACATGGCGGGAAGCCCGGTGCGTTCCATCCGGCGGTCGCTGACAGCGGCCGCGGCGCTGGGACGGGTGTTCCTGCTGCGCCGCCGGGTGCCGCTGTTCGTCTCGTGGAACGTCACGTTCCGGTGCAACCTGCACTGCAAATACTGCGGGGCGTGCGACGCGCCGAAGACCGAGATGGACTCCGCCGGCATCTGCCGGGGGCTGGACGACCTGTGGGCCCTGGGCGCGCGGTGGATCACCTTCGGCGGCGGCGAGCCGCTGCTGCGGGAGGACATCGGCGCCCTCGTGGACCATGCGAAAGCCCTGGGCTTCGAGGTGTTTATCAGCACCAACGGCTGGTTTGTCAAGCGCCGGGCGGACGTGGTGCGGCGGGCGGACCATGTGAACCTGAGCCTGGACGGCGGCCGCGAGGCGCACGACGCCGTGCGCGGGCCGGGGGCCTTTGACAAGACAGTGGAGGGGGCGGCTTATTGCCTTTCCCAGGGGGTGCCGGTGTCGCTCCAATGCACGCTCTCGGCGCTCAATCTGGACTCGGTGGGCGAGGTGCTGGCGGTGGCGAAGTCGCTGGGCGTTTATGTCATGTTCCACCCGGCGACCGCGTGGCTCGACTCCTCGCGGAAGCCCAACCCCATCGCCCCGGAGCCGGAGGCGTACCGGCAGGCTGTTGACCGGGTGGCGGCGGCCAAGCGCGCCGGCGCGCCGGTGGCCAACTCGCTGGAGGGCCTGAAACACCTGCGGCACTGGCCCGACACCACGCCCATCTGGTGCGGCGCGGGCCGGATCATGGCGGTGGTCGAGCCGGACGGCCGGCTCTTCGCGTGCCACCAGTGCGAGTTTGACGGCGCGCCCCCGGAAGACGGGCCGGTGCCGTCCCTCCTCGACCAGTTCACGGCGCTGTCCCCCCTGAAGGGCTGCGGGCAGTGCTGGTGCGGCCCCGTGGTGGACCTGGCGATGATCTTTTCGATGAAGCCCCGCGCGCTGTCGGCCGCGGTGCGGAGGATTTTTGAGTAATGCTCATTCTCGGCCTCAGCGAGGACCTGTTCGACGCGGGCGCGTCGCTCACCGACGGCGAGCGGGTCCTGTTCGCCTCCAATGAGCGGCGCCGCATGCGCCGAAAGAAGAGTCCGAAGTCCTCTGCCGGGCAGAACCGGGTCTTGTTTCGCGAAAAGACCGTTCCTCGCGGCGCGGAAGAACGGAGGAGGATCGTCCAATGAAGGGAATCGTGCTGGCGGGCGGCGCGGGCACGCGCCTGCACCCCCTGACCGTGGCGGTCAGCAAGCAGCTGCTGCCGGTCTACGACAAGCCGATGGTCTACTACCCCCTGAGCGTCCTCATGCTCGCGGGCATCCGCGACATCCTGCTCATCTCCACGCCCCACGACCTGCCGCTCTTCGAGCGGCTCCTGGGCGACGGGTCCCAGTGGGGCGTGTCCATTGCCTACGCCGCCCAGCCGAAACCCGAGGGCCTCGCGCAGGCCTTCGTCATCGGCGCGGACTTCATCGGCGACGGGCCCTCCTGCCTCGTCCTCGGCGACAACATCTTCTACGGCCACGGCGTCGGCGGCGCGCTCCAGGACGCCGCCGCCCTCACCGACGGCGCGCTCATCTTCGCCTACTACGTCAGCGAGCCGGCGCGCTACGGCGTCGTCGAGTTCGACGCCGCCGGCCGCGCCGTCAGCCTGGAGGAGAAGCCCGCGAAGCCGAAGAGCCCCTACGCCGTGCCGGGGCTCTACTTCTACGGCCCCGGCGTGGCGGAGCGCGCCCGCGCCCTGCGCCCCGGTCCCCGCGGCGAGCTGGAGATCACCGACCTCAACCGCCTCTACCTCGACGAGGGGCGGCTCCAGGTGCGCGTCCTCGGGCGCGGCGTTGCCTGGCTCGACACGGGCACCAACCGCAGCCTCATGGAGGCTGGCCAGTTCGTGCAGGTCATCGAGGACCGGCAGGGGCTCAAGATCGCCTGCCTGGAGGAAATTGCCCTCGCCCAGGGCTGGATCGGGCTCCCGGAGCTGCGCGCCGCCTGCGACCGAATGGGCAAGAGCTCCTACGCCGACTACCTGCGTCGGCTCCTCGACCGGAGCGGCGGCTGACGTGGGGATGCGCCCCGGTGTGGTAAAATGCCCTCCATGGGCGAGAAAATCATCACAACGAACCGCAGGGCGTACCATGAGTACCATGTCCTGGACAAGACGGAGGCGGGCATCGCGCTCCAGGGCACGGAGGTGAAGTCGCTGCGGATCAAGGGCGCCATCCAGTTGAAGGACAGTTATGTCTCCTTCGACGGGGGGGAGGCGTTCCTGATCGGGGCGCACATCAGCCCCTATGAGCAGGGGAACATCAACAACCACGCGCCGGAGCGGCCGCGGCGGCTGCTGCTGCACAAGCGGGAAATCGCCCGCATGGCCGCGAAGGTGGCGGAAAAGGGGCTGACCGTGGTGCCCCTGAGCCTGTACTTCAAGGAGGGAAAGGTGAAGGTCGAGATCGGCCTCTGCCAGGGCAAGCACACCTTTGACAAGCGGGCCGTCCTGAAGGAAAAGGAAGGCCGGCGCGAGGTGGAGCGCGCGGTCAAGGCCGCGAAGCGGAAGTAGGCCCGTGACGACGCCCCCCGAGCACCGCCCGCTGCTGGTGGAAATCCGCCCGCTCATCCAGCCCTACCACATTGACTACGCCATGCACGTGAACAACGCGGTGTATGTGCGGTGGCTGGAGGACCTCCGGATGGAGTTTCTCCGGCGGCATTGCGACGCGCGGGCGCTCACGGAGGCGGGAATCGCGCCGGTGGTGGCGCGCACGGAAATCAGCTACCTGAAGCCGCTGCGGCTCTTCGACGAGCCGGAGGCGCGCATGTGGTGCGCCGAGATGGGCCGCGCGACCATGACGCTGGAGGCGGAGATCACCGTGGGCGGCGAAACGCACACCCGCGCCCTCCAGCGGGTCATGATGGTGAACTGGAAAACGGAGCGCGCGGCGCGGGTCCCCGAAGAGCTGCGCAAGGCCTTCGCCGCCGCCGCCCCGGGCAGTTGAGGTCGGGGACGCTCTTCTGTTCTGTAGGCGGTCCCGGAAACGCGACCTCAAGGCGGCACGCAGAACGAACCGGGCGCACGCTGTCCGGATACCCCCTTCGGCCGCGAGCAGAACGAACCGGGCGAACACTGCCCGGGTCCCCCCTTCGGCCGCGAGCAGAACGAACCGGGCGAACACTGTCCGGGTCCCCCCTTCAGGGGGGGGTGGTTCGCGGGAGCGAACAGGGGGATGTTCTTAATTTCGGGCTGTTCCCAGTTGCCCGGGCCCCCCATTACCCCTTGCGAATTGCCATCTTGTCACACCATTCGTAGAATAATTGAACAACGCGGAGAGCACCATGGCCGTCACGCGGAAAAACCTCCCCTACGAGCCGCACCTCGCCACCCTCGCGCGCAATCTCCGAAAGCGCGGCACCCTGGGCGAGGTGCTGCTGTGGCAGGCACTCAAGGGGAAGGCTCTCGGGGTGGCATTTCACCGCCAGGTCCCCGTGGACCGCTACATTCTCGACTTCTTCTGCCTGGAGAGGATGCTGGCGGTGGAGGTGGATGGAGAGACGCATGAACACCCCGATGCGGGCGTTCGCGATGTTGTCCGCCAGGAGCGGCTGGAAGCCTTCGGCATCAGGGTGATCCGCTTCACGGAGGCGGAAGTGCGGCAGGACGTTTCCCGCGTGGTCGCGGCCATTGGCAGCGCCGTGGTGAAAGGCGCGGAGTAAAGAACATCCCCCTGTTCGCTCCCGCGAACCACCCCCCCCTGAAGGGGGGACCCGGATGGGGAGCGCCCCGCGGTCACCTGACCGTCCACCGGACAAATGTCACATGGCCGCGATCGCTTTGACCCCGGTCCCGTCAGGCCCAGGCGATGAGCGCCATCTCGTGCTCCTGGAAGAGGTCGGGGTGGGACGGAACCACGCGGACGGTGAATCCGAGCTGGCCGGTGCGCTCGCAGGGCACCTCGCCGGTGAAGCGGTACACGCCGTTGTCGGCCCCGCCGTCGCAGGCCATGGGGGCGCGGTCCCCGGCGGGCAGCTCGCCCCGGGCGTCCATGAGCCCGAAGAACAGCTCGACGCGGACATCCTCCGGCTTCAGCTCGCCGAGGGCGACCGCCGCCGTGACGGGGATCATCGCCCCGCAGGGCAGGTTGTCGGTCTCGCCGGGGAGAACCTGCTGCACGCGGACCTGGCCCCAGGCGGCCCGGACGCGGGCCTTCCAGTCGGACAGGGCGTAGACCGGGGCGCGGTTGTCGCGGAACAGGACCTTGCGGCGGGAGCAGCAGGGCACGTAGAAGCGCTCGGCGTACTCCTGGACCATGCGGTAGGTGTTGAAAATGGGGCAGCAGGTCCGGATGGCGGTTTTCATGCGGGCGATCCACTCGCGGGGCACGGTGTCGCGGCCCCGGTTGTAGAACATGGGGACGACCTCCTGCTCCAGGATCTGGTAGAGGGTCTCGCTCTCGACGAGGTCCTGCTCCTCCGTGGTGTCGTAGGTCTCGCCCTTGCCGATGCTCCAGCCGTTCTCGCCCAGGCCCTCGGCCTCGCACCACCACCCGTCGGGGATGCTGATGTTGAGCGCGCCGTTGGCCGCCGCCTTCATGCCGCTGGTGCCGCTGGCCTCCATGGGGCGGCGCGGCGTGTTCAGCCAGCAGTCCACGCCCTGGATCATGTAGCGGGCCACGTTGATGTCGTAGTTCTCGACGAACACGATGTGGGGGCGCAGTTCGGGGTCGCGGGCGAGGTGGACGATCTCGCGGATCAGGGCCTTGGACTGCGTGTCCTGCGGGTGCGCCTTGCCGGCGATGATGAGCTGCACCGGCCGCGCCGGGTTCAGCAGAATCTTCCGCAGGCGGGCGGGGTCCTTGAAGAGCAGGGTGCCGCGCTTGTAGGTGGCAAAGCGCCGCGCGAAGCCGATGGTGAGCACCTCGCTGTCGAGGTACTCGCCCGCCGCGCGGATTTCGGACGACGGCGCGCCGCGGTTGATGAGCTGGCGCTGGAGCCGCATGCGGGCGAAGCTCACCAGCCGGTCCCGCCGCCGCTCGTGGATGCGCCACAGCTCCGTGTCGGGCACGGTGTCCACGCGCTGCCAGACGCCCTGGTCGTGGGGGGAGTTCACCCAGTCGGGGCCGATGTAGCGGTCGTAGAGGGCCGCCAGGTCGCGGCTGATCCAGGTGCGGATGTGGACGCCGTTGGTGACGGAGGTCACGGGCACCTCGTCCTCGGGCACGCCCTTCCACACCTGCTGCCACATGTCGCGGGCCACCTCGCCGTGGAGCTCGCTGACGCCGTTGGCCGCCGCGCTCAGCTTGAGGGCGAGCACGGTCATGCAGAAGGGCTCGCGGCCGTCCGCCGGGTTCTGCCGCCCGAGGGCCATCAGGTCCTGGAGGGGCACGCCGAGGCCCGCGCAGTAGCCGTTGAAGTAAACCGCCACGAGCCCGGGGTCGAACATGTCGTTGCCCGCGGGGACCGGGGTGTGGGTGGTGAAGAGGCTGCTGACCTTCACCACCTCGCAGGCCTGGGCGAAGGTGATCTTGTCGCGCACCATGAGGTCGTGGACGCGCTGGAAGGCCATGAACGCCGCGTGGCCCTCGTTGATGTGGTAGACCGTCGGGTGGATGCCCATGGAGCGCAGGGCGATCACGCCGCCCATGCCCAGCACGATCTCCTGCTTGATCCGCGTCTCGCGGTCGCCGCCGTAGAGCTGGGCCGTGATCTCGCGGTCCGCCTGGCTGTTCGCCTCGTGGTCGCAGTCAATGAGGTACAGGGGCACGCGCCCCACCTGGCATTTCCAGACATAGGCCTTCACGGCCCGGCCGGGGAAGGGCATCTCAATGGCCACGGGCTCGCCGTCGGCCTCGCGCACCTGGGTCACGGGCATGTTGTGGAAGTCGTTCCGGGGGTACAGCTCCTGCTGCCAGCCGTCGGCGTTGAGATACTGCCGGAAATAGCCCTCGCGGTAGAGGAGCCCCACGCCCACCAGCGGCACGCCGAGGTCGCTGGCCGCCTTCAGGTGGTCCCCCGCCAGGATGCCCAGGCCGCCCGAGTACACCTTGAGGCACTCGTGCAGGCCGAACTCCGCGGAGAAATAGGCCACGCAGATGTCCTCCGGCGCGGAGGGGTGCTGCTTTCGCCAGTCGCCGCCCGAGGCCGTGTACTCGTCCAGCCGCTGGGCCACCCGGTCCAGGTGCGCGAGAAACGACCCGCTTTCCGCCAGGTCGTTGAGCCGCTTCTGGCTGATCTTGCCCAGCAGCATCCGGGGGTTCTGGTCAAGGGCGATCCAGAGGTCCCGGTCCATGCGGAAGAACAGCTCCACCGCCTCGGGGTCCCAGCCCCACCAGACGTTGTTCGCAATGTCCATCAGCCGCGAAAGGCGCGGCGGAATGTTCGGAAGGACCGTGTAGCGCGTGACGTTCGCCATGGAATGACTCTCCTGTGCGGGGCCTGCGGCGGCCAGCCCGCGCCGCCGCCCCTGCCCCCGAAGGCGCCGGCCGGAGGAGCCGCCGCGCCCCGTCGGGCTGTCTTTGTGGGTTGTTTTTCCTGAAAGGGTGCTTCCCGTACCGCCCCGCACCCCGGTGTGGTCCCGTCCATGGTACCAACTGGGCCTGTTTGAACACAAACACCGAAAGGGGCGGTTTCATTTGCGGACCGGGGGGCGCTGTGCTAGAATGCATCCAATCTCGGAGGACAGACCATGTCTCGGCACACCACAATCCTGAGTCTTGCGCTGGCGGCGGTCATGCTGGCCGGTTTCGGCTGCGCGCGGGCGGCCCGCGACACCACCGGGTTCGCCGTGCATGAGGAGGCCACGGTGAAGGCGCCGATGGAGGAAACCTGGCAGGCGGTCAAGAGCGTCCTCCGCGAGCAGGAGTACGACATCTACACGCGGGACAAGCGCGGCGCCTTCGTCGCCTACAGCGACGCCCGCCGCGTGCTGATGGTGCAGCCCAAGCGCGAGAAGTACACCATTGACGTCGTCGCCGTGAACGACGCCGAGTCCAAGGTGGTCGTCGAGGCCGTCCGCCAGATCTACGGCGTGACGCTGCTCACCTACCCCGGCTGGCACGACCGCAAGCTCACGGACAACACCCAGGCTAAGGCGCTGCTGGACGCGGTCACCGCGAAGGTCGGCGGCGCGCCCGCCGAACCGGCGGTCGAGGACGCCCAGCCCGCCGCCGAGGGCTGAGCCCCTACTCCGCCCCGTCCGGCACCGTCATGCGGAACCGCTCCAGAACCCGGTGGACTTCCGGGCGGTCCAGCGGGTGTTCCCGGCTGAAAAACAGGTGGGTTTCGCACGCGCAGTCGCCGCATCCAAACCCCTTCGGACCCGGCGTCAGCACCTCCCCCAGCGCCCGCGCAATGTCGCACTCCCGGCGCTCCGCGCTCCGCAGCGCCAGCACCTCCGCGCCGTCCGCAGCGTCCCGCAGGTAGTCCGCGTGCCAATGGCGCGCCTTGCCGCGCCGCAGGTGCCGCGCCATCCGCGCCCGCAGTCCCCGCATCGCCGACCCCACATACACCCAGTGCCCCGCCGGAAAGGCCAGCGGGCCCAGCGCGCCCGTTTCCACCGTCTTGGGACGGTCCAGCCGCAGGATCAGCCAGTAGGCCCCCCGGTCGCCCTGCTCGCACGCCACATGCCCCCACGGCACGGGCAGCTCCCGGATGCGGGACGTGTCCAGCGCCATCCGCGCGTTCCACGACAGGGCCAGCGGGACCACCCGCACCTGCTCCCGCACCGCGCACAGGGTCCCGCTGAACGCCGGGTCCGTGTGGTAGTCCGGGCTGAACCACGCGACCTCCGCGTCGTGCACAAGAAACAGGACCGCGCAGCGGCGCCCGGCCCGCGCAAGCTCGGCGAGTTCCTCCAGATGGCGGCGGCCGCGATCGGTCACCGCGTCGGGGAACATGGCGCAGTTCCCGCCGAAGAGGGTGCAGGACTTCACCTCGACCAGCATCTCCCCCGCCGGGCCGCGCAGCAGGAAGTCGAAACGGCTCCCGCCGACGGGCACCTCGGCGCGGACCACCTCCTGGTCCCCCCAGCCGGGCACGAGACGGCGGTCGAGAAGCCACCGGGCCACCCGGTTGTTCCACTGCGTGTGCAGCAGCACGGGCCGCTTTCCGCGCATCACGGCGACCACTGTCGGACGCCGCCCGGGCGCCTCCGCCGGGGGCGGCGCGAGGAGCAGCCGCGCGCCGGGCAGCAGCAGCTCGCGCAGGCGGCCGGGGTTGGGCATGTGCGCCTCCACCGCCGCGCCGTCCGGCCCCTCCGCGACCACCACAAATCGGTTGGGGCGCGACACAAAGGACGCCCGCACGAGCCGGGAGGGGTTTACGGGCAGCGGGGATTCCTGGGGCGGGGACATGCGCGGGGCGCTCCTTCTGGGGTACACTCTCCCGCCGGGAGAGACGGTTTGCATGTCGGATCTTGAGCCCTATTATGCCGGATTGGACCCCTGCGAGCGCCCCGAAGTGGCGCGCGTGCCGCTGCATGTGGTGCTGGACAACCTGCGAAGCGCGTTCAATGTCGGCTCCATCTTCCGCACCGCCGACGCCTGCGGCGCGGCGCATGTCCACCTCTGCGGCATGACCGCGCACCCGCCCCACCCCAAACTGGAGAAAACAGCCCTCGGCGCGTTTGACTATGTCCCCTGGACCTATTATGAGCGCAACCGCGACTGCATTGACGCGCTGAAGGAGATGGGGCTGCCCGTCATCGCCGTGGAGACCGTGGAGGGCGCCGTGGCGCACACGCGCTTCGACTGGCCCCAGCCCGTGGCCGTTGTTTTCGGCAACGAGGAGAACGGCGTGAACGAGCGGGTACTCCGCCGCTGCGACGCCGTGGTGCGCATCCCCATGCTCGGCCACAAGAACAGCATGAACGTCGCCACCGCCTTCGGCGTCGTCGCCTACGGCATCCTGCACCATTGGGGCGTGGTCTGATCCCGACTCATTCGTCCGCGCAAAACGTCTTTCAGACATCCCCAAGCCGTTCTCTCTCGAGCACCGCCCGCCCTATTATTTTACACACCTCTCATTTTTTGTCTTTTTTGTGAATTTCTGCTTATACTCTCCCTCAGGGATCTTGGCGATTATTTCGGGTTACTGAAGGGAGTCATTCGGCCATGGCTGATGAAGTGACGGGCGCGCGCAAGCCGCGACGCAGGATCTTTGTGCGCCTGCTCATCGGGGCGGGGCTGGCGTGCTGCATGTATTTCTCGTGGACGGGGCATCTGGCCCCGCAGCCGAAACCGGCCACCGCGCCGGAGCGGGACTTCTCCGCCGAGCGGGCCATGGTCCATGTGCGCGCGATGTCGCGGGCGCCGCACCCGGCGGGGTCCGCGGAGAATGACCGGGTGCGCGACTACCTTGTGGAGCAGTTGCGCGCCCTGGGCACGGAGCCGCAGGTGCAGGAGGCGACGGTGAACCGGGGGCCGGGCGAGGCGGCCATGGTGCAGAACGTGCTCGCGCGGATTCCCGGCACGGACAGCGACGGGGTGGTGCTGCTGCTGGCGCATTACGACAGCGTGGCCTTCGGCCCGGGGGCGGCGGACGACGGGGCGGGGTGCGCGGGGCTGCTGGAGGCGCTGCGCGCCGTTAAGGCGGGCCCGCCGCTGAAGAACGACCTGGTGTTTCTCTTTACGGACGGCGAGGAGGGGCGGATTGCCGGGGTGTCCGGACTGCGCGGGGCCTACGGCTTCGTCCACCACCATCCCTGGGCGAAGGAGGTGAGGGTGGCGGTGAACTTCGACTGCCGGGGCATCCGCGGCGTGTCCTACATGTACGAGTGCAGCGCGCCGAACCGCTGGCTGGTGCGGCAGTTGAACCACGCCGACACCCGCGCCGTGGCCACGTCGTCCATGGCGGAAATCTACCACCGCATGCCCGTGGCCACCGACCTGACCATGTTCTTCGATGAGGGGATTCCGGGGCTGAACTTCGCGTTCATTGACGGGCTGGAACACTACCACACCGCGCTGGACAACCCGGACAACCTCTCCCTGAAAAGCCTCCAGCACCACGGCCAGAACGCGCTGGGGATGGCGCTGCGGCTGGGGTCCGTGCCGCTGGACGGCGCGGGGCGCGGCGGCAACAGCGTGTTCTTCTACGTCCCCCTCATCCGCATGGTCCAGTATTCCCTCTCCTGGGTGTGGCCGTTGACGGCGCTCGCCCTCGCGGTGTTTGTCGCCGGGCTGGCCGTGGGCCTCCGTCGGGGGCGGATCCGCCCGCTGGCCGTGTTCTACGGGCTCCTGCTCTACGCCGTGGTCTGGCTGGTCTGCGCCCTCGTCGGGCTGGCCATCTTCCTCGTCGCCTACCACGGGGAGAGCTTCTACTTCGTCTACACCTCCCTGCCCCTGATGGTCACCGCGCTGGCCGCCGCGGGCGCGCTGTTCTTCCTCGTCATGGGGCTGGCCCACCGGCGGCTGGGCATTGCGGACCTGTGGGCCGCCCTGCTGCTGCCGTGGGCGGCCCTGCTCGTGCTGTCCTCCCGCTTCATGCCCGGAGCGAGCTACCTTTCCCTCGTTCCCCTGCTGCTGGCCTCCCTCGGGTTCCTGTGGCTCATGCTGCGCCGGAAGGACCCGGAGAAATGCGGCTTCGGCGACGCCCTCGTGATGCTCGCCCTGTCGTTTCCCGCCATGTTCTTCCTCACCGGCACCGCGCAGGGGCTCTACACCGCCATCCTCCTGCTGGGCGTCGCCCTCCAGGTGAGCCTGTTCGTGCTCATGCTCGGCGCGGTCTTCCCCCTGTTCGCGTGGATGGCCGGGGGCCACCTGCGCACCACCTCCGCCGTCTTTCTTGCCGTGGGCGTCGCGGCGCTGGCCGTCGCGGGGTCCAGGGCCGGCTTCTCGCCGGAACGCCCCAAGCTCAACTCGCTCACCTACGCCCTGAACGCCGACACGGGCCAGGCCTTCTGGCTGAGCTGCGACGACGAGCCCGACGCGTGGACCGCCGAAAAGCTGGGCGAGTCCCCGCGCCGCGAGATCATCCACGACCTGCTGCCCCTCGCCACGCGCCCGGCGGACTACCTGCGCGCGCCCGCCCCCGCGTTCCCCCTCGCGCCACCCACGCTCGAGATCCTCGCCGACGAGACGCAGGACGGCGTCCGCAGAGTAAAACTCCGCGCCGACTCGCCGCGCGGCGCGCAGGTGCTCGAGATCGCCGCCGAGCCGGGGCTGGTGGTCCGCGCCGCCCGGTTGAACGGCGTCCCCCTGAAACCGGGCGACGGCGGCCGCTGGTTCCTCACGTGCAGCATTTACCGGGGCGGCGGCCTCGACCTTGAGCTCGACGTGGACGCCGGGCGCGTCTTCCAGCTCCACGTCACCGATTTCAGCTACGGATTCCCCGAGGGTGCGGACATCTCCCCCCGCCCGCCCCACATGATCCCCAAGCCCAACACCGTGGATTTTAACAAGGACCGCCTCAAGACCGATGAGACCGTCGTCACCCGGATGGTGAGGATTTAGGAGAAGGCCGGTCCTTGAGGGCGGCTTGGCCTTGTGGTAGCATCTGAGGCAGGAGGGACCGAAAATGCTGAAATCTCTGCCTTTCGGAATCGCCGTCCTGGCGGTGGCCGCGTGCCTTTGCGCCGCCCAGGAAGTTCCCCAGGAAGACGCGGCCCTGCTGCGCGTGCCTGGCAGCGGCAGCAGCCTTGATCGGTCGGCGTCCCAGGCGAACGGTCCCGGCCCACGCCCAACGACCGGCAACCGAAAAGACGAGAAACGTTGGCTGTTCGAGCTGCAGGAATACATCCTGTATACCCTGCCACGCAGCGGCAAGGTGGACAAGGCGACGCTGACCCCAACAGAGAAGGCCGAGATCACCCATGCGGCCGATCTGATAGCCATGGCCTCCGAGGCCCTCGCCGAGCCCGAAGTGGACTGGGGGTATGTCTACAGTGCCATCTGGCCGCTGGCGAGCCTCACGCCGGAGTTGCCGGAGGTGGCGGCGCTCTTCCGCAAGGTCATGCACGGCCGCTGCACCGAGATCCAGGCCTACACCTCCTACGAAATGACGGTGGGCGCCGCCGTGGGCGGGCTTTACGAGGCGGGCGAGGAATACTACGAGGAGTTCATGGGCCTGCTGCGTCCGGAGGCGTGGACGCATGTGACCTGCGGCGGCGATCCGGAGAAACTGCGCGCCCGGTTCCGGTCTTGTGTTGTGAGCAGTCAGGTTTACGTTTTGCCTCCCGCAGAGGCGCGGGCGCTGCTGGCGCGGGTTCGGACGGAATATGCCGGCGATGCGAAGTTGCTGGAGTGCCTGGAGTACCTGGACGACCAGATAGACCGCCGGGAACAGGGGCGGCCGCCTGTGGACATCATTCCCGGCGAGACCCCCATGCCCTGACTCGGGAGGAGGCATCCCATGAAACATCGTTCATTTTGTCTTTTGCTGGCGCTTGCCGCCGGCCTTTCCCTGCTCCCCCTCGCGGCGGCGCAGGACATTTCCGCGTTCATCTCCTCCGGCCACGACGGGGACATTCTGAACCTCAAGCCCAACTTCGAGCGGCTCGCCGCGCGCGGGGAGATTCCCCCGGCGTTGCAGGAGCGCATGAACGGGCTGACCGTCCTGCTGGCCACGGAACGCCCGCTGGAGGAGGTGGCTGCGGCGGTGGCCGCCGTCCGGCGGGATTTCCCGGGGCTTTCGCCCGCCGTCGCGCCGTGGCTGGTCTTCATGGAGTCGCGGATGCTGGTGGCGGCGGGGGACGTTCCGGGGGCCGAGAAGGCGGTGGAGGCCTGGGCGGCGGCAGCCCCGGAGAACGATGTGGACCTCGCCGCAAAGCTCCGGTTCTACCTTGCGCGGGTGTATGCGGACGACCCGGAGCACACAAAGGGCCTGCCTGTCGAGGAGCGGCTTGAATGCGTGCGGCGTCTGGCGGGGGGGGTGTTCCGCGACGAGCGGGTGGCGGGGGTGCTGCGGCTGCACGCGGGCCTTTATCTGGCGGACCAGATCGGATACATGAGCCACCAGTCGCTGGCGGAACAGGACGTGCAGGACGGCACGGCGCGGCGGGATTTGCTGCTTGAGCGCAACCGGGAGCGGGAGCAGGTGCTGCGCGAGGCGGAGCGCCTCTGCGGGCGCATCGAGGCGGCACTGAAGCGCGCGCCGGAGAACCCCGGCACCCCCGCCATCGCCCCCGGCGAAATCCTCATGGGGCGCCAGCGCATCACCGCGGCCCTGGACGACATCCGCCGCTTCCGCGAAAACCGGTAGGCAAAGCGGAACATTCTGTTCATGAGAGTCCAGGGCAAGCGCGTGCAGGACCGCTGCTTGCCGCGCGAGGGGGCCCTGTTCGCCCGCGCAATGCGCCCGACCGCGGACGTTGCGGCAAGAGGCCGCCGCGCCGGCCGCCGGACGGCCTCCCCGCGATAACCGTCGGAAACACACGTCATGGCGAGCCCCAGACCGCCCGGAGGCGGGAATTCCGCCAATGAACACTGAGGGCTGCGGGAGCGCCGGAAACGTAGACGCGCCATCTTGGCGCGTTCCTGGGATTTTCGTTGGCCCAAAGAACGCGCCAAGATGGCGCGTCTACATTGCGGGCGTTCTCGCCGACTTACTTCATTAGCAGGGGCGGAGCGGCTGCGGCAATCTCGTTCTCGCTTCGGCTCCGGCTCTCACAGCCTCTTGTCCGGCAATCCGGGCCCGATCACGCTGGCTGTCGAATCCGCGGCATGGTGTATCCTTGTGCGCGCGCGGATGCGCCCCCCCGGCGGGGCGCGGCGCAACCCGGAGGCGCTGGCGGGGCTGCCGGAGCTGCCCGGCCTCCTCATCACGCACCGCTTCCCCCTGCGTGACTACCGGAAGGCCGTCCGCGCCTTCCTCAACAAGCGGGAATCCGGGGCGATCAAGATTGTGTTGGAGCATTGACGTGACCACGAAAGGATGTCTGACGTCTTCGGGTTGCCTCTTGAGCGAGATGATTCCGGAGGCCTTCCCTCTAGGTCCCCCCTTGAGGGGGGTGGTTCGCGGGAGCGAACCGGGGGATGTTCCGGATTCTGGGATGCTGGCGGGCAGTAAGAACATCCCCCGTCCGCGAAGACGCGGCCACCCCCCTCAAGGGGGGACCCGGACTTTCACCTCATTCCCAAGCGAAACTTGGGAACGAGAGAAAACTTCTCCGGAGCGACCATGACCGAA
Source organism: Candidatus Hydrogenedentota bacterium (assembly GCA_012730045.1). Taxonomy (NCBI): domain Bacteria; kingdom Pseudomonadati; phylum Candidatus Hydrogenedentota; species Candidatus Hydrogenedentota bacterium. Next base: position 44,084 of record JAAYBR010000041.1, read on the forward strand.
CACAAAATCCAAGCCGTCCTCTTCGACTTTGACGGACTGATCCTGGACACGGAGACCACGCTCTACGGAACGTGGCGGGAGACCTTTGCCGCCTTCGGGCAGGAGCTGCCGCTGGACCTCTGGACCGCCAATGTCGGCGGGTACTCCTATGAGACCTTCCACCCGATGGACTATCTGGAGCAGTGCCTGGGCCGGCCCGTGGACCGGGAGAAGGTGAACGGCGAGCGGCGGGCGCGCTACCGCGAGCGGGTGCGCGTGCAGCCGCCCATGCCGGGCGTCGTGGAGGCCGTCGCGGAGGCGCGGCGGATGGGGCTGCGGCTGGGGGTCGCGTCGAGCTCGGAGAGGGCCTGGGTGGCCGGGCATCTGGAGCGGCTGGGGCTGCTGCCGCAGTTCGACGCGCTGGTCTGCGGCGACGAGGTGGCGCGGGTGAAGCCGTCGCCGGAACTTTATCTGGCCGCGCTGGATACACTGGGGGTGGGCGCGCGCGCGGCCTTCGCCCTGGAGGACTCCCCCAAGGGGGTTGCCGCCGCGCGGGCGGCTTCCCTATACTGCGTGGCGGTGCCCAACCCCGTCACGTCCCGGATGGACCTGGGCGCGGCCCCGAGGCGCCTGGCGTCGCTGGACGCGGTTCCTTTCGGGGCCCTGGTGCGGGACGTGGAAAAGGACCTTTCCCTTGCGGTTTGAATGGTATGCGGCGTCCCGGTATCTCCGGGGCAAGCGCAAGACGCGCTTCATCAGCCTGATCACCCTCATCTCGGTGGCCGGCGTGAGCGTCGGCGTCATCGCGCTCATCGTCGTGATGAGCGTGATGACGGGCTTTGACATCGCCCTGCGCGAGACCATCATCGGCAACCGCGCCCACGTCACCGTGGTGCTGCCCGCCGGGCAGCGCATGGACGATTACTCATCGGTGATCGGCGAGGTGCGCGCCGCCTGCCCCGAGGTCCTGGCCGCGGGGCCCATCACGCAGGTGGAGGGGCTGCTCAAGATGGGCCGCGACACCACGGGCGCCATCATCCTCGGCGTGGACCCGGCGCTGGAGGCGGAGGTCACCGACCTGGAGCGCAACCTCACGAAGGAGGGCGGGCGCATGTTCGGCGCCGGGAAGCTGCCCGGCGAGAAGGAGGTGGTGCTGGGGTACCGGCTGGCCCACCGCATCGGCGCCCGCGTCGGCTCGGAGGTCGGCGTGATCACCGACAAGCCCACCGTCACCCCCTTCGGCGTGCGCCCGGGCAACCAGGTCTACCTCACCGTCAGCGGCATCTCGCAGGCGAAGATGTCCGACTTCGACAGCCTCTACGCCTTCGTGGACATTCAGACGGCGGAGATGCTGACGGGCCGCCCGGGCGCCGACGGCATCCACATGAAGCTCACCGACCCCTTCCTGGCGGACGCCGTGGCAAACCGGGTCGAGGAGGCGCTTCCCTACCGCGCCGAGACGTGGTACCAGAACCAGGAGGCCTTCTTCGAGGCGCTCAAGCAGGAGAAGCTGGCGATGTTCATCATCCTGGTCTTCATCATCCTGGTGGCCGCCTTCAACATCACCAGCACCCTCATCATGATCGTCATGGAGAAGCGGCGCGACATCGGCATCCTGCGCACCCTCGGCAGCAGCAGCTGGTCCATCCTGCGGCTCTTCGTGCTCGAGGGCCTCATGATCGGCGTCGGCGGCACCCTCCTCGGCGTCATCGCGGGCACGCTGCTCGCCTACAACATCAACCCCGTCGCCGAGTTCGTCGCCGGGCTCTTCGGCATTGACCTGTTCAACAGCACCATCTACTACTTCGACGGCATCCCCGTCGCCGTGGTTCCCCTCGACATCCTCTGGATCACCGTGTCCGCCGTGGCGCTCACCTTCCTCTCCACGCTCTACCCCGCGTGGAGCGCCGCCCGGCTCAACCCCGTGGACGCCCTGCGCTATGAGTGACCCCGCGCCCAGCCTCATCGAATGCCGCGGCGTCCGCAAGGTCTTCCGCGACGCCGAGCGCACGCTCGAAATCCTGCGCGGCGTGGACCTCGAGGTCCCCGTCGGCGGCATCATGGCCATCAGCGGCGCCTCCGGCGCGGGCAAGAGCACCCTGCTCCACATCATGGGCACCCTCGACCGGCCCACGGACGGCGAGGTCCTCTTCCGCGGAGAGCCCCTCCACCGCATGGCCGCGTCCAAGGTCAACGCCATCCGCAACCGCGAGGTCGGCTTCGTCTTCCAGTTCTACCACCTGCTCCCCGAGTTCACGGCCCTTGAAAACGTCATGATGCCGGCCCTCTGCAAGGGGAAAACGGTCCGTGCCTGCCGCCCCCGCGCCGAGGAGCTCCTCGAGCGCGTCGGCCTGCGCGACCGCATGACCCACAAGCCCGGCAAGCTCAGCGGCGGCGAGCAGCAGCGCGCCGCCATCGCCCGCGCCCTCTTCAACAAGCCCTCCATCGTCCTCTCCGACGAGCCCACCGGCAACCTCGACGAGAAGACGGGCCGCGAAATCGTCGAGCTCCTCTGGGAGCTGAACGCCGCCGAAAACGTCACCCTCGTCCTCGTGACCCACGACGAGAGCCTCGCCGCCCGCGCCCACCACTGGGTGGCCCTCCACGAGGGCCGCGCCGAAAAGCGCGTGTAAGCGCCTCCCCTGCTCGCTCTTCCCTTTGCGCCTTCGCGCCTTCGTGGTGAAAACTCCGGAAAGATTCACCACGAAGGCACAAAGAAAGCAGGGAGAGCGCAAGCCGTCCACCCCGTCATTGCGAAGGCGCGCAGCGCCTGAAGCAATCTCTTGCAGGCAGGGCCACGGCGGGAACGAGATGGCTTCGCGGTGCTGCTAATGAAGTAGACGTCTTCTTCCGCAACGCAGGCTGCCGATTGCCGCCCGAACACGAATCCCAAACGCGGAAATGGCCGGAAACGAGCGCCTTGGGCATCCCGGAGGGATGCACGACATTAGCCGGTGGTTGAGCGCAGCGACACCACCGGACAGCAGGCCTCCTCCCTTCTTGAAGAACCCCGGCAGGGGTTCAGGACGCGTCGGCTCCCGTTGGCCCCGGAGTCCCGCACCCCTACCGGGGTGCCACAGAGGGGAGAGGCGACACCCGTTCCCGGTGGTGTCGCTGCGCTCAACCACCGGCTAATAGCCCTCACCCCTCCGGGGTGAAGAGGAAAAGGACTCTCGCATCCATACCTTCATGAACAGAATTCCCGCCTCCGGGCGGTCTGGGGCTCGCCATGACGCGTGTCCCCCCGTCATTGCGAACGAGCGAAGCGAGTGCGGCAATCTTGTTCCCGCCATCACCACAGTCTTCCCCAGTCATTGCGAAGGCGCGCAGCGCCTGAAGCAATCCCGTGCCCGCCATCGCCCCAATACCCCGCCCCTCCCGCCCGGCAACTGCGCGCGCCTGGAACAAGTTGCCCGTCCCCCCCCGGCGTGCCGTACACTCTCCCCGATAACGAGAGGGAGACCTGCCATGCGCCCTGCCCTGTTCCTGCTCCTCGCCGCAATCCTCTGCGCCCTCAACGCCCCCGCGCAGGAATCCCCCGCCCCGACCACAGCCCCGCCACAAGCCGCCCCCCCTGTCGCGGCGGTCCCTCCTGCCGCCCCCGTCACGACAACGCCCGTCCAGACTCCGGCGTTACAAGCAACCCCTGCCTCCCCTCCCGCCATCTCAAGTCCTCCGGCAACTGACGGCAAGGAACTCACGCTACTGGAGGAAAAGATCAACAGCCTAGAGGACAAGCGCATTGACGAGGCCACAGCAAGTATGGAGAGGAGTGCCAGCTGGTTCATCGGGTGGACCCAGATTGGCTTGGCGATCTTGGGATTCCTTGCAACAGTCCTGGGAGTCCTCGCAGCAATGCTATCTATAGCCATCGCCGTGTTAGCACAATGGGCCAAGGACCAGGCGTCAGGCGCAATAGAGTCCGTAGCCGAGGCAAAGAAGAAACTAGAAGAAGCAAGGAATGCTCTCACGGAGGCCAAAGATCAAGCATTACACGCAATGACGGCCCTTGCCGAAGCAAAAGAACAAGTGAAAGAGGCAAAAAGCACTGCTAGGGCAGTACAAGACTGGATGCACCAATTGCAGCAGTTGAAAGACGCCCCGATGGGCCAGCCCCCGTCGCCCAAAACGATTGCAGTCGCCACCTCTGCCGCAAATGGCGAGGATGCAGAAATGCCAGACCGTCTCATGGCCAAGGCTTTGGTGTATGAGGATGAGAAGAAGTGGAAAAAAGCACTTACGATGTGGGAGGCGCTCGTTGCTCTGCGACCGGCCAACAGCAGGGCTCTTATTGGGGCAGCGTATTGCGCGGGGAAGCAGGCCGACAACGAGAGCGATACTGCCAAGATACGTATCCTTCTGGAAAATGCGTGCAAGAAGTATGAAGAGGCGATCAAACAGGATGATGCGCCTGCCATTGCATGGGGGAATCTCGGCGTAACGCTTCTACAACTTGCGGGCATGGCGAAGGGTGAAAAGCGGCGCATACTGCTGGAAAAGGCTCGTGAAATCTGCAAGGAGGCAATCAAACGGGATGATATGCTTGCCAAAGCTTGGGTTGGCTTGGGAGTGGCGCTTGAACAACTTGCAGACACGGAGAGGGATCGGGAAAAGAAGCGCGGCCTCTTAGAGGCCGCCCGAGATAGATTCGAAGAAGCGATCAAGAGGAATGATCCCCTCGCCCTGGCTTGGGTTTGTCTTGGCGAAGTCATAGGAAAGATTGCGGGCACAGAGGAAGATCAAGAGAAGAAGCGCCTGCTTTGGGAGATGGCCCGCGAAAAATACAAGGAAGCGATCAAGAGAGATGGTTCGCTTGTCTCCGCTTGGTGCGGCCAAGGGGTCGCGCTTCAATTCCTTGCGCAAATTGCAAGGGACTTGGGAGAGTCAGACAAGTGGCTGGAGTTACTTCAGCAGGCCGAGAAAATGGCCCAGAGAGCCAATGAAATAGATTCACGAAGGGGGGCGTACATCCTTGCCTGCATTGCCTCGCTGCGGGGGGACAAGGACAAGTGCCGGGAATGGCTGGAGAAGGCGGAGAAACTTCGTGATCTCCCACCCGTTGAGCATCTGGAAGAGGACACAGACATGAACCCTGTGCGGGGGGAGGCGTGGTTCAAGCAATTGTTGGAGCGGCAGCGAGCGCGGGAGGAGGAGGCGGATGTGGAGGACGGGGGGGCGTGAGGGAACGGGTTCTCTTCCCGGCGGTTTGAGGACGGCGCACCGTGGAGTCACGGCGCGCACGGAGAGGGGAAGAGGAAAAGCGCCCTGCCCTTGCTTTCCTTTCCCAATGCCCTTTCTTCTTTGTGTCCTTGGTGCCTTCGTGGTGAAAACTCCGGAAAGATTCACCACGAAGATACAAAGCAAGTCCCCTCTCCCACGGCTCCAGACCGCCCCCCCCCGTTCCCCGGATGCGGGCCTGCCCTGGATGCTCTTTCAGCGGTGCCGCATGGCCTCCTCCCGCATGCCGGGGGGCAGCTCCTCCGAGGAATGATAGACGCGGCGGGTGCCCACCGGCGGCGTCTCCACGGTCATTCTTTGCCCCGTCGGATAGGCCCCGCGCCGCCCCATTTCACCGCAAACCCGCGTGCGGGGTCAACTTTCGTCCAGGGCTTCCCCCCCCGTCTCCTCCGCCTTCTTCGGCGGGCGGTTCTGTTTCAGGCCGCGCTTTTTCGGCTTCTTCTTTTCCTGCTCGTGGTCCTCGCGGAGGATGAGGAAGATGTCGGAGATCAGCTCGCGGCCGGCGAGGCGGTTAATGCGGCGGAGGATGTCCCATTTGGCGTAGGCGAAGGACTGCATCCAGGCGGCGTTTTCGACGGCCACGCGGAGGACGCCCTTCTTGACGGCGACGGGCTCGCCGTGGCCGGCGAGGTCCTGTCCGGCGACGTGGGGCCAGTGCTCCCAGATGCGCGCCTGCTCCAGGGTTTTTCCCAGGGGGGTGCGCGTGATCATCTGGTGGAGGATGCGCTTCAGGGATTCGGGGTCATTCCTGTCCAAGGCAGCCTCCCTCCATGCGGAACACGGCGAAGTCCACGCCCATCCCCCGGAGGGGCTCCGCGGTCTGGGTGGTGGTGACGAGGGACTGCGTGCCCTCGGGGATGGCGCTGAAGAGGCTGCGGGCGCGGTCCGCGTCGAGTTCGGCCAGCACCTCGTCGAGCATGAGCGCGGGCAGGGTGCCGGCGCGCCGCCGCACCAGCTCCACCTCGGCCAGCTTGAGCGCGAGCACGGCGGAGCGCTGCTGCCCCTGGGACCCGTAGGTGCGGGCGGGCCGTCCGGCCACGAGCAGCTCCAGGTCGTCGCGGTGGGGGCCGCGGCCCGTGAGGCGCTGGCGAATATCCGAGGCGCGGCCGCGCGCGAGGGTCTGGGCCAGCTCGTCGGGCGTGCGCACGTCGGGCAGGTAGGCCGCCGCGAGGGGCTCGGCCTCGGCGATGCGGCGGTACATCCCGGCGGCCAGTTCGGACAGCTCGCCGATATAGGCCGCCCGCGCCTCCATGAGGGCGCGGCCGTGGGTGATGAGCTGCGCGTCCCACACGTCCAGAAGCGCGCCGTCGGGCTCGCCGCGCCGGAGCAGCTCGTTGCGCTGGCGGAGCGCCTGGCGGTACTGCTGGAGGGCGAAGAGGTAGGGCGGGCTCAGCTGCGACAGCTCCATGTCGAGGAGCCTGCGGCGGACGGAGGCCGCGCCCTTCACCAGCGCGAGGTCGTCGGGGCAGAAGAGGACCACCTTGACCCGGCCGAGCAGGTCGCTCAGGCGGCCCTGGGGGATGCCGTTCACCTTGAAGCGCTTCGCGCCGCGCCACCAGTTCGCCTCCACCACCACGGGCGCCGCCGCCGTTTCGGCGCCGGCCTCCACCCGCACATGGAACTCCTCCTCGCCGTGGCGCGCCAGCTCGGTGTCGGTCTGGGTGCGGTGGCTGCGCGTGGTGGCGGCGTAGACGACCGCCTCCAGGAGCGAGGTCTTGCCCTGGGCGTTGCGGCCGCACACGACATTGACGCCGGGGACGGGGGCAAAGTCCACGGCGGCGAGGCTCCGGAAGTTCCGGCAGACGACGCGGGTCAGGCGCATGGCGGCGTCACGGCAGCGGGGTCAGGAGCAGGCAGTCGAACCCGAGGAAATGCCCCGGGCTGTCCGCGTCCTTCCCCTTGTTCACGAGGGAGAGCACATGCGGCCCCGCGGCCAGCGGCCCTGTCGGGAAGCAGTGCTCCTTCGACACGATGCTCTCGCTGTGCAGGTTGACGGCGGCGCCGAGGGGCCTGCCGTCGAGCTGGGCCTCGAACTTCCCGTAGTCCCAGGAGTGGGTCAGGACAAGCACCAGCTCGTAGGAGCCGTCCGCGGGCACGTCCAGCGGGAAGTCCAGTTTCTGGTCCGCCGCGCCGGGGGTCCAGAAGAGCTGCCGCGCGCCGCTGTAGCCGCCGTCCTGCGTGGACACGGGCCCGGCGGTCACCTTCACCGTGTCCAGCGCCTCCTCCGCCTCCACCACGCCGGACCAGTCGCGGTAGACGCGCTGTTTTGCCGGGGCCATCGGGGGCAGGGGCTTGTGCGGCTCTGTCTGGTACCAGAAGGCGACGGACGAGAAGTCGTCGGGGCGCTCCTCGAACCCGGAGCGGAGGGCGCCGTCGTCGTTGAACGTGACGCCCTTGTGCTCGAACTCGAGGCGCAGCGCCTTGCGGAAGACCACGGGGTCCGTGATGTGCCACCGGTAGCAGGTGGTCAGGTTCATGGCCTCGTAGCCCTCCATGAGCGGCGCGCCGTAGAAGGGGGTGCTCATCTCGCGCAGGCCCCAGGCGTCGCAGAAGTAGTCCTCCGACCCCGTGCCGCGCAGCTGCGGCGCCTCTGCGCCGTCAATGAACCAGAAGTCGTCGCCCTCGCCCCACCAGCTCGCGATGCGCTGGCGCACGTTCAGCAGGGTGCCCACATAGTGGCCCCGGCCCTCGATGTCGGCGACGAGGTAGTTCTGGCCCATGACCGCCGGGTGCTCCTGGCGGTACATGGCGTGGAAATACGCCGCGTTCCCCGGCAGCCGGTCCACTTTGTGCCAGTCCACGTAGTAATAGAACGCGTTCACGTCGCGTTCGCCCTCGTTGGTCACGGTGATGCGCGCCGATTTGCGGAAGGGCATCGGCCAGTAGCAGTTCCGCGCGCGGCCCTCCGAGGTCACCGTCACGGGCAGGGAGCTGAACGGGTGGTCCTTGCCGTGGCCCATGCCGAAAAAGTCGCCCAGGGGGACCTCCACCGACGGGCACTCCTCCCCGTCCCAGTACATCCGCACCACGAGCATCCGCGAATACTCGCGGTCCTGCGCCGCCACGGTGTTCCACAGGTGCGTGATGACCCCCGGCCCCTCCAGCGCCGCGATGGTCAGCGTCTTCCCCGGCGCGATGGGGCGCGCGTCGCCGTTGCCGTTGACCCAGTCGGGGTCGCACGACGAGGACCGCATGGTCTCGCCGCCCCGCAGGAGGGCCAGCCCGTCCAGCGGGTTGCCGACCAGCGGCGACGGCGGCGCCGTCTGGCACCCCGCCAGCAGGAACACCGCGCACGCCGCGCAAAGCGCCCGTCCGGCCGTCTTTGTCTTCATGGGGAGTCTCCTGTTTCGGGGATGCGGGCCCGTCCGCCCCTGGAGCCATTATAGCCTTTTCGGCGCGCCATGGACAGCCGCCGCCCATCACCGCAGCCCCGGGCCCGCACAGCGCGCAGCGCCTTGGAGTGCGGTCGCCTGCTGAAGCCTTTCTTCGCGCGGGGGCACGCGAAACACGACGGTGGCCGCGCGTTTCCCCGGGGCCGCCGGGACGGCGGCGCTACGGACGGGTTGACAGGCCGCGCCTCCAGGGGGTACAATAGAGAAAATTTTCCTTATTAGCGCGCCCCGCGCGCGGGAAAGGCGCCCCCCCATGCCCCCCAAAAAATGGCAACGCCGGCCCGGACAGGTGGTCTTCACCCACACGGCCCGCTGCCGCGACTGCTACCGCTGCCTGCGGGCCTGCCCCGTGAAGGCCATCCGCGTGGTGGACGGGCAGGCCTATGTGGACGCGGACCGCTGCATCGCCTGCGGCACCTGCATCCGCGAGTGCCCCCAGCACGCCAAACAGTACCGCCGGGACCTCGACCGGGCGGAGCGCCTGATGGCGGGGCCGGGGGCAAAGGCGGCCAGCGTGGCGCCGTCCTTCGCGGCGCTTTTCGGCCCGGAGGACCGCGACCGCCTGCCCGCCGCGCTGCGCCGGCTGGGCTTTGACCATGTCGGCGAGACGGCGGTGGGGGCCTTTGAGTCGGCGGCGCTCACGGGGGCCCACGTGCGCGCCCATCCGGGGCGCCAGACCATCTGCACGGCCTGCCCCGCGGTGGTCGCCCACATCGAGCAGTACGCGCCCGACCTGGCGTCGCGGCTGGCCCCGGTGGCGTCGCCCATGATTGCCCACGCCCGCCAGCTCAGGGAGAAGCACGGCCCGGACACCAGGGTCTTCTTCTTCGGCCCCTGCGTGACCAAGAAGGCCGAGGCGGAGCGCCCGGAGTTTGCGGGCGACGTGGACTGCGTGCTGACCTTCGAGGAGATGCTCGACTGGCTTTCCCAGCGGAACATCGCCCTGGCCGACTGCCCCCCGGAAACCTACGATGAGACGCCCCCGGGCGACGCCCGCTTCTTCCCCGTGCCCGGCGGGCTCGCCCGCACCGCGGGCCTGGCCACGGACCTGCTGGACACGCGGGTCGTCGCCGTGAGCGGCGTGGAGGACCTGGAGGCGGCGCTGGACGCCCTGCGCCACACGGACCGCCCCGTGGTGCTGGAGCCCCTCTTCTGCGCCCAGGGCTGCGTGAACGGCCCCGGCATGCCCGCGCCGGACAACCCCTTCGCCCGCCGCACGGCGGTGCTGGACTACGCGGGTGCCCATCCCGGGGCGGAGGCGGACCCTGCGGCCCCGGTGCCCGCCGCCGTGCGCGCCCGCGGCGCGGCGGCCCACGCGGCGGTGTCCGGACCCGGCACGGTTTTCCCCGAGGCGGAGATCGCGGGGGTGCTCAAGGCGCTGGGCAAGGAGGCGGAGGAGGACCGGCTGAACTGCGGGGCCTGCGGCTATGGTTCCTGCCGCGAGCACGCCGAGGCGGTGCTGTCGGGCATGGCCACCCCCGAAATGTGCATCCCCCACATGCGGCGGCTGGCGGAGCAGCGCGGCGACCGCATCATCGAGACAACTCCGAACGGGGTGCTCATCGTGGACAGCGAACTGAAGGTGCTGGGCGTGAACCCGGCCTTCCGGCGGCTCTTCCAGTGCGGCGACGGCGTGCTGGGCCGCCATGTGTCCTGCCTGATGGACGCGGAGCCCTTCGAGCGGGTGCTGGCCTCCGGTGAGCCCGTGGAGCAGACGGTCCGCCACGAGAACTACCACAAGGTCTGCCACGAGCTCGTCTACCCCCTCACGGAGGACTCCCAGATCGTCGGCATCTTCGTGGACATCACCCGCACCGCCGCCTCGGAGGAGTCGCTGGAGCGGCTGCGCGCCGAGACCGCCCGCAAGGCGAAGGAACTGCTCGACCACCAGCTCGGCATGGCCCAGGAGCTGGCCCGCTTCCTCGGCGCGAGCACCGCCCAGAGCGAGGAGCTGGTGCGCCACCTCATGACCCTCGCCGGGGCGCGGCGGGACACCGAAGGCGGCGCCTGACATGCCCTACCTGCACGCGGACATCTTCCCCCGCCAGATTCCGAAGACCCCCGGCGGGGTCTGCGGCGATGTCGTGGAGTGTTTCCGCGCCCCGGAGGCCGCCTGGGTGGTCTGCGCCGACGGCATGGGCTCGGGCGCGCGCGCGAACATCTCGGCGAACTTCTGCGCCTCCCTGCTGAAGGGCCACCTGCTGGCCGGATGGTCCCTCCGCGACGCCTTCCGCTCGGCCGCCGCGGCCATGGACGCCGCCCGGCGGCCCGGCCTCCCCTACGCCGCCTTCTCCGTGGCCCGCCTCTCCCCCGCCGGCCGCGCCACCGTGCTCACCTATGACGCGCCCCCGCCCCTGCGCCTCTCCCCTGTCGGCGCGGAAAGCCTGCCGGTCCGGCGGCTCGACGGCGTCGAGGGCGCGGCGGGGGAGGCCGACTGCCGCCTCGGGCCGGGGGAGGCGCTGGTGCTGGTGTCCGACGGGGTCACCGAGGCGGGACGCGGCGCGGGGCTGCACGGCGGCTGGGGCGTCGCCGGGCTGTGCCGTTTCCTGTCTGACGCGGTGGTGCGGGGCGTGCCGCCGGCGGAGCTGTCCGGCGCGGTGTGCGCCCGCGCCGACGAACTCTGCGGCGCGGGGCCCCGCGACGACGCCACCGCGGTGGTCTGCCGCGTGCGCCGGGGCATTGTGCTGAACATCCTGACCGGCCCCCCGGCGGACTCCGCCCGGGACCGCGAGGTGGTGGGGCGCTTTCTGGGGATGGCGGGACACCGGGTAGTCAGCGGCGGCACCACGGCGTCCATTGTGGCGCGGGTGACGGGGCGCGAGCCCCGGCTGCTGCCGCGCGCGCCCGGCGCGGTGGACCCGCCCGCGTGGGCGCTGGACGGCGTGGACCTGGTGACGGAGGGCGCGGTGACCATGAACCAGGCCCACAACATCATGGACGTGCCCCCGGAGCGCCGGATCAGCCCCTCGGGCGTCTCGGAGCTGTGCGCCCTCATGGAGAACGCCGACCGCGTGAACTTCATCGTGGGCACGGCGGCGAACACGGCGTCCAACGACGTGCGCTTCCAGCAGCAGCACATCCTCCCGCGCACGGTGATCATCCCCCTGCTCCGCGAGCGCCTGGAGCGCGGGGGAAGGCTGGTCACCGTCGAGTACGTGTGACGCCGCGGGTCATTTCACAAAAACATCGTCCAGCGTCAGCTCGCGGAAGTCGCCGAAGCGCCTGAGGTCCTCCAGGGGAACCGCCGCGCGGTCGCCGACCACGGAGATGAGCTTGGGCTGCCCGGCGATGTGCTCCTGCTGGAACGCCGACACGACGTCCAGCGTCCCCTTCTCCTGGATTTCGGCGAACCACGCCTCGCGGGGGTCGGGCGCGAGGCCGCGGCGCTCCCAGTCGCGCACGGTCCGGATGATCTGCCGGAACCCGATCTTTCCGGTGCGGTAGCCGGTGATGATGGCCTCCCGGGCGGCGGCGAAGCGGTTCTCCTCCAGGGGCATGTCGTCCAGGAGGCCGGTGAAGGCGCCGAGCGCGTCCGCGGCCTTGTCGGCCTGGGTCTGGATGACCCCCATCATGAGATTCTGGTCGCGCCGGGTGCGGCCGGGGATGTAGCGCGCCCCGGCGACATAGGCCAGGCCGCGCGCCTCGCGCAGCTCCTGGAACACGATGCCCGCCATGCCGTCGGCGAAGTAGGTGTTGTAGAGCTGCACCCGCGGGCTGAGGGCGGGGTCGTAGGGAAAGCTGCCGAACTCGATCTGCACGTGGGCCTGCGCGGTGGCGTCGCGGTGGAGGAACCACACCTCGCCGCCCGCCGCGCGGCGCACCGGAAGCACGGCGGCGGGTGCCACGTCGTCAAGCAGCCCGCGCACCGGATGCGTCCGGCGGAAGATGTCCATGACCTCCGCCAGGGGGAGGGACCCCGTGTACTGGGCCGTCTGCCGGCTGGAGACCAGCCTGCGTATGACGCCCTGAAGCTCCGCCGCAGTCATCGCGCGCACGGCGTCCGACGGCGGGATGCGGAGGTAGCGGGACTGGTCGCCGTGGCGGTGGCACTGGACCAGGGCGTCGGCCATGGTCTCCATGTCCTTGCGGGCGTCCTCGCGCTGCTGGAGCACGATTTCCTTGAGCTGCCCGAGGGTTTCATCGTCCACGCGGGGCCGCCAGGCCAGGTCCATGAGCAGGGCCAGGGACTCCTCGAAATGCGCGTCCAGCCCGGAAAGGATGAAGGACGTCTCGTGCTCGCCCGCGTCCAGGTCGAAGGTGGTGCCCAGGCGGTACCAGCGCTGGCGCAGCTCCCCCGCGTCGAGGTCGCCCGCCCCGGAGCGGTCCATCAGCCGCGCGGCGAGCGCGGTGACGGGGTCTTCCACCGCGCCCCGGTCCACCGACAGGGTGAAGGTGAACACATCGTTCACGGGGTTCTGCACATGGTAGAACGTGACGCCGCGCGGGTCCTCCTTCCGCGTGTAGTCGCGGCCCGCGCGCAGGAAGGACGGCTCGATGGGTTTGGCGGGCATGGCCAGAACGTCCGCCGCAAAGGCGGAGGAGCGCGACGCGTCTATCTCCAGCTTCGGCAGGGGCGGCTTTTCCACGCGCACGGGGTCGCGGTCGGCATCCTCGCGGAAACCGGCGACATAGCCGCCGCTGAAATACTGGTTCGCCACGCGGACCACGTCGTCGCGGGTGACCTTTTCCAGCCGGGCGATCATGCCCGCGGCGTGCTCCCAGGGCTCGAGGCCGATCCAGGCGGAGCGCATGGTCCGCACCCGGTCCTCGTCGTTTTCCAGGTCGGTCTTGCGCTTGCGCTTGAAGTCGTTGACCACGGCCTCCATCAGCCAGTCCTCGAACTCCCCGCGCTTGAGCAGGCCCACCTGGTCCAGCAGCAGCCGCTCGACCTCCTCCAGGGTCTGCCCGGGCTTGGGCACGCCGTAGAGGTACTGCGCGCCGCCGTCGTTCATGGGCAGGGGGAAGGCGCCCGCCTGCTGCACGGCCTGGCGCTGGTTGAGGTTGATGTTGATCAGGCCGGCCGTCGCGTTGTCGAGGAGCATGTCGAGCATGAGCAGCGCCTCGGCGTCCGCATGGTTTCGGGGCGCGGTGCGGAAGGCGAGCAGCGCGAAGGGCTCGCCCCGGAAGGGCACGCGGACCTCCTCGCGGGCGGCGGGCGGGGGGTCGTCCCATGTGGGCCGTTCAGGCAGGTCGCGGGCCTCCCAGGGGGAGAAAAACTCGCTGACGACCGCCACGGCCTCCTCGGCCCGGAGGTCGCCGGAGAGAAAGACCGCCATGTTGTTGGGCGCGTACCAGTCGCGGTAGAACGCGTTGAGCGTGCGGATGGAGGGGTTGCGCAGGTCCTCCACCGACCCGAGCGTGGGCCGCTGCCCGTAGGGGTGCCGCTTGTAGAGCAGGGCGTCCACCGCAAGCTGGATCGCCCGGTCCTTGTTGTCCAGCGCGCGGTTCATCTCCTCGTACACCGTCTCAAGCTCGGTCTGGAACAGGCGGAACACGGGGTGCATGAAGCGGTCGGACTCGACGGCCGCCCACTGGCGCAGCATGTTGGACGGCAGGTCTATCTTGTACACCACCTCCTCGTGCCAGGTGTGCGCGTTGAGCGCGCGGCCGCCCAGGGCGCGGTACAGCCGGTCCAGCTCGTTGGGCACGGCCGACCGGGCCGCCTGCTGGGAGAGTTCGCTGATGCGCCGGTAGAGGGCGTCACGCCGCGCAGGGTCCTTCTCGTTGAACCGCTCCTCATAGAGCGCCTCGATCTCGTCCAGCAGCGGCTTCTCGGCGGCGTAGTCCGCCGTGCCGAGGCGCTCGGAACCCTTGAAGAGCAGGTGCTCCATGTAATGCGCCATGCCGGTGGTCCGGTCGGGGTCGTTCTTGCTGCCCGCGCGCACGGCGATCTCCGCGTAGAAGCGCGGCGTGTCGTGGTTCTCGGAGATGTGCACCTCCAGGCCGTTGTCCAGCCGGAAGATGCGCACCCCGAGGGGGTCTCCGGGCACCGGGGCGCCGATTTCCTGCCATCCCGCAGAGGCGGGGGGGCACAGGGACGCGACACACAGCAGACCGCTGAGCAGGGCGGCCGGGGAAGTTCCATGCATGACCAGGGCTCTCCTTCGGGGTTGTTGCGGGCCGGAGCCTGATTCTAGCGCGGCCCGGCCCTTCAAAGGAAACGCCGCCGGACCCGCAAAGAGTCCGGCGGCGTGAAAACGCGCTCCGGTCGGCCCGGAGGGGCTACTTCTTCCGTCTGCCGCGCAGGCCGCGCGCGCCCAGCAGGCCGAGGGCCGCCGCCGCCGCCAGCAGGCCGGCCGCGCCCGCGGCGGGCACGCCCTGGCCCACGCTGATGTGGGCGGGCTTGGTCTCGGCATCGCTGCCCGTCGCGGAGCTGACCGTCAGCGTGACGGTGTAGTTCCCCGACTCGGTGTAGATGTGGACCGGGTTCTGCACGGTGCTGGTCTCGCCGTCGCCGAAGTTCCACAGCCAGCCCGTGATGGGCTGCGCGCCCGCGATGGACTGGTCGGTGAACATGACGGTCAGCGGCGCGGTGCCGGAGGTCACGTCGGACGTGAACGCGGCCGTCAGCGTCGTCGGCGCGGCGACCACCACGTAGTTGACCTTGGTCACCTGGCTGGTGTTGCTGTTCGCGTCCGTCACCGTGAGGGTCACCGGGAAGCTGCCCTGCGCCGCGTAGGTGTGGCGCGGGGACTGCTCGGTGCTGGTCTGGCCGTCGCCGAAGGTCCACGCCCACTGCGTGATGCCCGCGCTTCCGGCGGTGGACAGGTTGGCGAACTGGACCGTCAGCGGCCCCTTGCCCGTGGTCGGATAGGCGGTGAAGTCGGCCGTCGGGCCGCCGGGGGCCGTCACCACGACGAAGTTCGGCTTGGTCACCGAGCTGCTGCCGATGGCGGTGGTCACGGTCAGGGAGACGCTGTAGGCGCCCGCCGCCGCGTAGGTGTGCTCGGGCGCGGGCAGGCTGCTGGTCTGCCCGTCGCCGAAGACCCACTCCCACGTGGTGATGGGGGCGCCGCCCGGCAGGCTCAGATCAACGAACTGCGTTGTCAGCGGCGCCAGACCCGAGGTCGGCGCGGCCGCGAAGTCCGCCGTCGGCCCGTTCGGGGCGGACACGACGATGAAGTCCGGCTTGGCCAGCACGCCGGTAAGGCCGTTGGTGTCCGTGACCGTCACGGTGACGGAGTAGACGCCCGGCGCGGGGTACGCGTAGACCGGGCTCTTCACCAGGCTCTGCGCGCCGTCGCCGAAGTCCCACTGCCACGACGCCAGCGGGGCGTCGCCGGGCAGCGTGAGGTCGGCGAACTGGATCGGCGTGCCCGTGACCGTCAGGGTCGGGGACGCCGTGAAGTCCACCACCGGCCCGTTCGGGTCGCTCACCGTGATCAGGTCGGTCTTCACCTCGTCGTCCGTGCCGGCCGCCGTGGTGACGGTCAGGGTGACAGTGTAGACCCCGGCCGCGGTGTAGGCGTGGCTCGGGCTCTGGTCCGTGCCGGTCTGGCCGTCGCCGAAGTTCCAGGCCCACGCCGTGATGGGCGTGGATCCCGGCAGGGAATGATCGCCGAAGTAGACCGTCTCGCCGGTCTTGATGGACGTCGGGCCGCTGGTGAACAGCGCCGTCGGGCCGACCGGGTCGGTCACGGTGATGTAATTGCCCTTGGTCTCGATGCTGATGCCCACGCTGGTCTGCACGGTCAGCGAGACCGTGTAGACGCCCGCGCTGGTGAAGGTGTGGACCGGGTTCTGCTCCGTGCTGGTGTAGCCGTCGTTGAAGTTCCACAGCCAGCTCGTGACGGGCTCGGTGCCCGGGGTGGACTGGTCCACGAACTGCACCACCAGGTTGCGCGCGCCCGAGGTGGGCGTGGCGATGAACTGCGCCGTCGGACCGTCGCCCGGGTCGCCGCTCGCGCCCGGCACGTTCACATACGCGCCCGCAGGCACCGTGGTGCTCCAGGTCTGTCCCGGCTCCAGCACGCCGGCCGTGTGCAGCTCGCCGTCAATCAGCATGGCCACGTTCACGCCCACGATGATGCTGACGTTCTCGATGTTCCCGGCCGCGTTCGTGTTGCGGATGAACACCTGGTCGAAGCCGTCAAAGGGCGACGAACCGTCGGCCACGCGAAGGACACGGAACTCCAGGCCGTTCCCGGCGTTGAAGAGCGGGGCTTCCTGCCCGTCGTTCCAGTAGCCCGGCGCGAGCCAGCCCCGGCTTCCGGGGCCGCCGTCCAGCTCGGGAATCACCGGCGTCTTGCCGCCCACATAGGGGTTGAGCGCCTTCAGCAGGGCGTCGTGCGCCGTGGCGCCGCCCACCAGAGCGGCCGTCGCCTTCACGGGCGCGTGCAGCGCGCGCGCCGTCTCGTTCATGTTGGAGATGACGGTGTAGCCGCCGTTGCGGTCCGGATCGCCGTTGAGGGCGTTCGCCCCGCGCAGCGAGGCCGCGCCCGCAACCACCACGGAGCCGTGCAGCTTGACCATGCCGGGCAGGCCGTAGCCGCCCGTGCCGCCCTGGCCGCCGCCGCCGCCGGCCGCGCCGGCCGCGCCCGCGCCGCCCGTGCCGCCCGTGCCGCCGTCGCCGCCCTTGCCGATGCCGACGCCGATGCCGGCCACCGGCACCTGGCCGCCCGCGCTGCCCGCCACGCCGGACTGGCCACCGGTCGGACCCTGCGGGGACGTGCCCGCAGCGCCGCCGCCAGAACCGCCAAGCGGCGTGCCCGCGGAGACGTCGAGCGTGCTGGGGGCGCTGATGCGCAGCAGGCCGCGCGCGGCGAGAACCACCGCGCCGCCGCCGGGCGCGCCCACGCCGCCCTCGCCGCCCAGGCCGCCGGGGGCGCCCGTGCCGCCGGAGCCGCCTATGCCGCCCGTCGCGCCGGCCACGCCGCCCGCCGGGGACGGGGGCCACACATTGCTGTTGTTGCGCGTGCCGTCGCCGCCGATGCCGGGCGCGCCGCCGCCGCCGCCACCACCACCCGCGCTCGTGCGGGTGATGCCGACGCCGAGGAAACCGTCATAAGCGGCACCCCCCCCGCCGCCGCCGCCGGAACCGCCGGAACCGCCACCGCCGCCGCCGCCGCCGCCACCACCGCCGCCGCCCGAGCCGCCGCCGCCGCCGCCGCCGCCCGAACCGGCGACCAGCGTCAGCGAGTTCGCCACATAGGCAAGGCTCTCATAGGCAGCGCTGCCACCCGTGCCGCCGAGCTCGCCCGGGGCGCCGGGCTGCGCCGCGCCGAGCGTGGCGCCCGCGGGCGCGTTGCCGCCGGGATTCGCCCCGCCGTCCGCACCGGCGGAGGGCAGTGCCACAATGCCCCAGCTCACATCGCTGCCCGTGCCGCCCGCGCGCTGCTCGCCGCGCGCGCCGGCGTTGCCCGCCGCGCCGCCGAGCGCCTCGAGACCGCCCGCGCCGCCCTGACCGCGCAGGCCGTTGAGGCCGAAGCCCCTGCCGCCCAGGCCGCCGTCGCCGCCGGAGCTGCCCGACGCGCCGGGCTGGCCGCCCGTGCCCACGGTGCCCGCGAGGCCGGGATAGCCGTTCTCGCCGTTGCCCTGCGCGCCGCGGATGGTGTCCAAACCGCCGCCCCGGCCGCCCGCGCCGCCGATGCCGCCCGTGCCGCCCGCGCCGCCCGGACCGCCGTCGCCGCCCAGACCGCCCGAACCGCCCGCGCCGCCCGCGCCACCGCCCAAAACGCCCGCAGGCACGGTGATGTCAATGCCCCATTCCATGTCGCCGCGCGCGGCGATGGACAGGGGACGCTCGCCGGTGACCGTGATGGTGCCGCCGGAGACGTTCACGTTGTCGAACTCGAAGACGGCCACTTCCTGGCCCGTCTCATAGCGAAGGTCCGTGCGGGCGGTGTAAACCGTGCCGCCCGCATCCATCGTGCCGGGGGCGCCGCCGGTGACGCCGGTGTCCACCACAATCGCGCCGGACGAGAACACCAGGTCGCCCAAGTTCCCGTCGGACTCGTAGATGCTGCCCTCGGAACCCGCGCCCTCGCCGTCGAAGCTCACCTCGACCGGCGTGCCCGCCGGAACCGTCATGGTCCAGTACTGGCCGGGCTGCAGCTCGCCTGTGACACCGCCGTTGCCGCGGATGAGCCGCCGGTTCAGCGCGCCGACCTTCAGCGTCACTTCCTGAAGCGTGCCCGAGGCGCCCGCATTCTTGAGCACCACCTGGTCAAACCCGTCAAAGACACTGGGGAACACCCACCACACCAGGGTGTCCAGCGTGCCCGTTGTGCCCAGGGCGTCCACGTCCGCCTGGTTCCAGAAGGCCGGCACGCACCAGCCGTTGGCGGCGGGGCCGCCCACCAGGCCGGGAATCACCGGACTGTTGCCAAGGGTGTAGGAGTTGAACTCGCGCAGGACGTCGTCGTTGCGCGTCGCGCCCTGGTGCACGTTCGGCGTGCTGAACTGCGGAAGGGCCGCCGACACCAGGTCCGGCCGCATGTTGGAGATCAGCGTGAACTTGCCGTTGTTCTCGGGGGCCGCGCTGCCCGCATTGTCCGCAAGCACCCGGGCGCGGTTGCCCGCGTCCTCCGGAATCTGCACCACGGAGCCCTGCAGCTTGACCATGCCGGGCGCGCCGTAGCCGCCCGCACCGCCCGCGCCGCCCGCGCCGCCAGCCGCGCCCGCGCCGCCGCGGCCGCCCTGGCCGCCGTTGCCGCCGTCACCGCCCGCGCCGCCGAGGAGGAAATCGAACAGTCCGCGCAGGAACTCGGGAATGATGTTGTAGAGCAGGGGCTTGCCGGGCTCGCCGCCCACCCCGCCGGACGCCGGACTGCCGGAAACCGCCGCGCCCCCGTTGGCGATGCCGCCCGCCGCGCCCGCGCCGCCAGACTGGAAGGCGCCCGCGGAAACGTCAATCAACGCGCCCGGGGTCAGGCGCAGCAGCCCCTTGGCCGCCAGCACGATCGCGCCGCCGCCGGGCGCGCCCGAGCCGCCCTGGCCGCCGGAGCCGCCCGCGCCGCCCTGGCCGCCGCTGCCGCCGCTGCCGCCGGGGCCGGCGGTGCCCGGCGAACCGCCGTTGCCCAGCAGGCCGCCGATGTCGCCCTGCCCGGCGCCGCCGCCGCCGCCCGCGCCGCCGGCAATGGCGTTGCCTGTGGCGCCCTGGCTGCCGGTGCCGCCGCCCACGCCGCCGCCGCCGCCGCCGCTGCCGCCCGCACCGCCCTGGCCCGTGGAGCCGCCAGCAGACCCGCCGCCGCCGCCACCGCCCACCTTGGTCTCGGGAACCGTGAAGCCGAACAGTTCAAAGGATGCAAAATTCG
>JAAYBR010000042.1 GCA_012730045.1 Candidatus Hydrogenedentota bacterium
AGATCTACACCGTCCTGCCGGAGAAGCAGGTCCGGCAAATGCGCTCGCTGGACCGTATCCGCTTCGCCCTGGGCTGGCGGCCGGTGCAAAACTTTCTCAAGCGGTGGGTGGAGAAGCACGTCGAGGGGCCGGACGCGGAGGAGCGCGGCGCGGACAACACGGAACTCTACGGGGACGCCACGGAGGCCGGCGTGCGCCGCGTGGCCATGGCCATGCAGACGCCCAACGGCTACAGCCTCACCTTTGACGCCGCCGTGAGCGCGACGGCGCGGCTGCTCGCGGAGAACACGCCCCCCGGCGCGCAAACTCCCTCCACGGCCTTTGGCAGCCGTTTCGTGCTGGGCCTGCGCGGCGTGCGCTGCACCCAGCCCGTCGCGGTGCCCCTGCGCGATTAGCCGGGGCGCGGCGGGCCCTCGTCCGCAGATGCCGCTCCGCCGGTCTCCGGTCAGGAGATGAGCGGAATGAAGAAGCCGAACGCCGCGGCGGCGAATCCGGAAATGGCGATGATTCCGCCGATGCTCTGATCATAAAGCACGGCGACAAACGCCCCGACTGTCATGGCCAAGAAACCAACCAGTCCGACAATGGAAGCGGCCGTTCCCATCAGTTTTCCTCCTGCATAAACACCGTGCCACCGGCGCGGCCTCACGCTGACGCCCCGCCGCCGGCGCGTTTCGCGCCGGCATCCGCAAGTATAGACGTTTGCGGAGGCCGGATTCGAACTGCGCGCCCCGGCGGGCCGACGGCGGGTGCCGCTATCCGATGAAGAGCCCTTCCAGGCGGACCTGCCACCCGTCGGGGACGCGGTTGAGATAGTTGAGCAGCCCGCTGTGCCGCCATTGGAGCATGCACAGCCGCGGCTGGAAGTGGTACCGCATGCCGACGCGCAGCTCGCCGCGCGCGCCGGTGACCAGGCCCTCGTAGGCCTCCGCAATGTAGTACCCGATGTCCTTGCATCCCCGCTCCCTGGGAATGAGCGGGCCGGTGACGCACCAGGTGATGACGCCCGTCCGCAGTTCAACGGACCTCACCACGCCGCAGTGCGTGATGGGGCAGCCGCAGGACATGCCCAGGGGCCGCCCCATGAGAACGTCCCCCTCGGCGATCTCCATTTCGCGCGTGATCATCGGGTTGTGGGGGAGAATCACCTCCCGGGGACCCGGGTCTTCCGGGAAGTGCTCGAGGTAGAAATCAAAATCGCGCCCAAGGCTGTCGCGCCATTCGGCGGGGGAGGGGTCGGCGGGCACGCCCGCCGCCGAGCACCCCGCGCACAGCGGGCCGCACTCGACGGCGCACGCGGGCTTCGCACCCGCGCCGACGCCGGCGTCGGGGGCCGGCATGACGTCGCCGGACAGGTGAATGCACCGTTTGAGGAGCTCCGGCTCTGTTTGGACCCGGGCGGCCAGCTCCGCGCAGGTGCGAAACCCGCACACGCCGCAGTTCAGCCCCGGCAGCGCGATGTCCGCCTGCGGTTTCATCGTCTCAGTCATTCTCTCACTCTCCCCGGTAGAAGTTTTGGTTGTTCAGCGCCCGCACGACGCCGAAATGGGACTGCCAGCCGATCTCTTTCTTCCCCACGCAGATGGTGCACGTGCCCACCGGCGGGTTCCCCCGCAGCATCAACCGCGGCGGCGCGTCGGGCGTCTGAAGGACATGGGCCACCAGCGGGTCAATGCCGATGCCCTGAAGCGCGTTGACCTCGCGCACGCGGACGGCCGGGGCGGCCTCGGCGATGCGCGCCCGGAGCACCTCGCGCTCCGCCTGCGAGACCAGGTCTATCTTGGTCACCACCGCGATGTCGGCCAGCGACAGCATGGGGCCGACCTTGCGGGGCAGGTTCATGCCGCTGGTCGCCTCCATGACCATGATGCCCAGGCCGCCGTCGGCGTAGGGGGCGCACCGGAGGCAGAGGCCCGCCGTCTCGACCAGCAGGATGTCGGCCGCGGCGTTTTCCGCCCATTTCAGGGCGTCCCCCAGCACCAGCACGCTGCAGTGGTCCGGACACAGCTCCCCCGAGTACACCGTTTTCGCGGGAATCCCAAACTCCCCCGCGAACAGCTCCTCCTCGTCCGCGAACTGGACGTCAATTTTCAGAAAGGCCAGGCGGCTTCCCGAGGCCGCCAGTCTCCGGGCCATGTGGCGCAGCACGGCGGTCTTTCCCGTGGTGGCCGGACCCGCGCAGATGACAAGTTTCATTGGAGGCCCCCTTCCGGCGCCGCGGCAAACGCGGTCAGTTCGGCGAAGTCCCCGTCCCCCAGCTGTCCGCCCATGCGGATGGTTTCGCGCAGGCGGGAAAGGGCGTCGTCAAGCCGGCTCACCGTCCGCGCGAAGCCGCGCTCCGCCGCGTCCGTGCGGATCACCCGGGTCACGCGGCCGCCCTGCATCACGATGCGGAAGTCGGAGAGCAGCGCGATCCGCGGATCGTGGGTCACGAAGATGAAGATCTTGCGCCGCTGCCGCAGCAGCTCCAGCGCCCGCGCCCGGTGAATGCCCGCGTTCTCCACCTCGTCCAGCAGGACAATCGGCGTGTCGCACACCACCGTTGCGTCCGCTATCAGCAGCGCCCGCGTCTGGCCGCCCGACAGCTCCGTCATCCGGCTCTCCGGGATGATGGGCTCGCCCGTCAGCTGGTTGGCGAAATCCAGCGTCTGGGCCACCAGGCTCTCCGCCCGCGAACTGTCGGCGCACCGTATCCCCGCATGGGTGCCCAGGAAAAGGCGCACCGGCATGTCCGACAGGAAATTTGTGTGCTGCGTGATCAGCGCGATCGGGTTGCGGGCCGGGTCGTCGCGGTAGACGGCCGGCGGCCGCACGCCGTTGATCAGCACCCGCCGTCCCGTCGGGGTGTCATTGTCGGCGAACAGTTCAATGTCATTGATCAGGGTTGTCTTTCCCGACCCCGTCGGGCCCACGATGCTCACGACATCCCCCATGTTCAGGTCAATGCGCCGGACCGGTTCCGGCACCTCCTGCTTTCCCCTGCCTCCGAGAATGGTGATGGTTTCGATCATAACGGCACCTTTCGCAGTTGTAAACGTTAGCAAATCGCATTAGTCTTGTTAGAGGGCAAAAAAAAGGGGCTTAGAGCACATCCGCCAGGGTGGTCTTCTCCAGTTTTTCCGCCACATGGTCCCGAATCTCGCGAAACACGTTCAGCAGCCCTTCCTCCCGTTCAATGGGCGTGGACTCGTAGAAGTACTTGCTGACCGACTCCGTGGGGGCGAGGGCCCCGTCAAAGAGCCGCACGATCTCGGCCAGGGAAATCTCGCCGGGTTGCCGGGCGAGGCGGTATCCGCCGTGCTGGCCCTTGGAACTGTGCACATACCGCGACCGCTTCAGCGCAAGCAGAATCTGCTGCAGGAACTTGGGGGGGATGCCCTGTTCCTGCGCGATCGTCTCGCCGCTGAGGAACGTCTCCGTCGTGTGGCGTGCCAGGCAGAGGAGGGCGAGCAGCGCGTATTCACTTCGGCTTGTCAGTTTCATGGGTCAATCCAGACTTGTGCAATAGACTATATCATGTTCCGGAGGGCGGCGCAACTGTTTTCTGCGCTCGTCTTGGACCCTCCGGTTCCGGGTGCCGAAGAAGGCGGGAAGGAAATGGTCGGGGCGGCCGGATTCGAACCGGCGACTTCCTGCTCCCAAAGCAGGCGCGCTAACCGGACTGCGCCACGCCCCGACGGGGAAAGGGGCTGTCATGCGGCCCCGCGCGCGGGGCCGAACAGCGGCCACCCGCTCCGGCAGGCGCATTGTAGCACAGGCCCCGGCAAGGTTTCCCCGGGATCCGCAGCAAGGCTGACCGCGGGCTGGAGCAGAAAAAAAGACGGACCAGAAACGCATTTCTTCGAGCGCGCTGACACCAGACGCCCAATCCACTCCGCCGCCTTCTCCGGCGATCTCCTTCTGGCACCCCATGGCGCACAGGGTCACAATGCAGCCCCTGAGGTGCGGGATGTCCAGCAGTTCGGGGACGGCCTTGAGCTCGTTGGAGGTGCCGCCGACCTGCACCCGGCCCAGGGCGAGGCGGGGGCGTCTTCCATGCCCAGTCTCCTTGTCCCCCTTGTTTGCGCCGGGGGGGCCGGGGGTACAATCCCTTCTCGGAGGTGTCGCCATGACATGCGTTTCAGTGTTCCGCGCTGTGTTTCTTGGCGCGTTTGCCTTGGGCGCGGCGTTCTGTCCGCGCGTCGCATTCGCGGCGGAGGTTGCCGCTCCGGAGGTTGCCGCTCCGGAGGCGGTGCTGGCGCCCGGGTGGGTGCTGGAGCGGGTCGGCACCGTGGACCAGAGCTACGCCGGCTGGGACGTGGAAATCGGCGACGCGGACAACGACGGGGCCAATGAAATCCTGACCACGGGCTGTCCGGACAGCCGCCTGTATCTTTTCAAGAAGACGGGGGCGGGCTGGGAGACGAGGCCGCTGGCGGAGAATCTGGCGGAGCAGCGGCCGGGGATGGGGCTGGCGGTGCGGGTGGCCGACCTGAACGGCGACGGCCGCAACGAGTTGCTGCTGGGCACGGGCCAGGAGGGGGGAGGCACGGCCTTCCTCCACCTGCTGGAGACGGACGGCCAAGGGGTCACGCGAAAACTGTCCTGCCGTCCGGAGGACCTCAACCGGAGCAGTTTCACGCACAACATTGCCCTGCACGACCTCGACGGCGACGGCGTGCTGGAGGCGGTGTCGGCCTACTGCGGCTATGGCGAGGTGCTCCGCTACGACTTCGACCCCGCGCTGAAGACCATCACGCCCCGCAAGATTCACCAGCTGTCCGGTTCGGGCGAGGAGTCCCTCATCGCGGACGTGGACAACGACGGGCGCGTGGAGTACCTGACTTCCAACGGGTTCCGCGCGGGCAAGGCCCGGCTGGAGATCTTCGAGTTTGACGACGCCGGGGAGCTGGCCCCCGCCCCGCGGGTGACGCTGGACGGTCCGGACGGCGCCCCCGCCTTCTATGTCTCCCTCATCACCGGGGACCTGGACAACGACGGGCGGACCGAGCTGGTGGCGGGGTGGAAGCGCGAGCAGACGGTGAACCGCACGACGCTCGCAGCCTACCGGGTGGGGGAGACGGCGGAGGTGCTGGCGGTCCTCGACCGGGAGACGGCGGACCTGGACATGGCCTACTTCGAGAAGATGATGGCCGTGGCCGACGCCGACAACGACGGGAAGAACGAGCTGGTCATTGGCACCCGCGGCGATGCGGCGTCGGAGAACATCACGAGCGGGCGGCTCGGCCGCGTGTACCGGTATGCCCTGTCCGCCGATGGCTCGGTGGAGAAGACCCTGCTGGCCGACTTCGCCCCCGAAGAGGCCGAGTCCCTCTGGCTCACCGTCGGCGACGCGGACAACGACGGGAAAAACGAGATCGTCCTCGCCACCGGCGCCGGCGACCGCACCCAGCCGGGCAGGTCGCACGTGTTGCTGCTGCGGCGGCCCTAGCCGGTCGGGCGGCTTTTTCGGGAAATGGGAAGTACGGGTGTCGGCGCCCAGATTCATGGTTGAGTGCCGTTTTCTCTCGATTGAGGATGGCATCCCATGACTCCCATCTCCTTCCTGCCCGCCCCGGCCCGCGCGCGCCCCTTGACTTTCCAGCCCACCGTCCCCATACTGGAACCGGAAACCTGAGCGCCGCGCCGGGAGTATGCGGGGCGCTGCAAGGGGAAAAACGGAGGGGTTGGTCCCATGACACGGATTCTTGGCGCGTCCGCGCGCGTGTGCTGTCTTGTTTCGCTGGTGACCCTCTTTGGGGCGGGCTGGTGCGCGCCTGCGGCGGCGCTGGACAAGGCCGCCTATGACAATCCCAATGGAAACACCCGCGTGGTCTGCCAGGCCGACCCCTCGCAGAGCTACGAGTTGTACATCCCTCCCACGGCGCCCGCCACGGGGCCGGCGCCCATCTGCTACGGCTTTGACCCGGGCGGCAACGGCAAGGCGACACTGCTCCAGCTTGCCCCGGCCGCGCTGGAAAACGGCTGGATTCTGGCCGTGTCGAACAACTCCAAGAACGGCCCCTGGGCGGACATTTTCATCGCGCAGGACGCCGTGCTGCTGGACACGGAAACCCGCCTCACCCTTTCGCCGACCCGGCGCTTCGCCGGAGGCATGTCCGGCGGCGCGCGGGCCTCGCTGGCGCTGGCCTTCCGCTACCCTGCCAAAATCTGCGGGACGCTGCTGGTTGCCGCGGGGGGGCCGTCCGGAACGTCCCTGGCACCGTCCAACGAGGGGCTGGTTGTCCACATTCTCATCGGCACAGAGGACAGCAATTACCTTTACGACGTTCCGGAGACCCAGGGCGGGCTGGTGGACGCGGGCGTCCGGTGCGTGGTCACCCCCTTTGCCGGGGGGCATGTCTGGCCGTCGGGGCAGCTCGTGCTGTCAGGGTGCCGGTGGCTCAACGACAACGCGGAGAAGGACCCCAACAGCGGGCTGACCCCGCCGGCCTGCCGCCCGTCCAGCCTGTTCTGCCAGGCTCCCCCGCCGCCGGGGGGGGCTTGGGGCGCCAAGGTCGCCGATTCGGAATACGGGTGGACCGCTTTCGAGCGCTTCAACGGGGCGGTGCTGCCCGTGGCCGCCGTGGAATGGTGGGGCATCAGCGCCGTATGGAACAGCAATGTCGGCTACTGGCTGCCCTCCGACCCCGGCGCCCGTACCTTCCGCGTCAGCCTGCACCCGGACAATGGGGGAGAGCCCGGCCCCTCGGTGCATGCGGAGCTGTTGACGGCGTCCCGCGAGGACTTTCCCCACCTGTACAGCCGGAACTACGCCCTGCGCCGTTTCCGCGCCCTGTTGTCCGCGCCCGTGAACCTCCCCTCGGGGTGGGTGGGCATCCAGCATGTGCGCACGGGGGACACCCTGGAACTGCTGATGGCGTCGTATGAGGGGGACGGGCAGTACCTCCATCACGAGAGCGACTACGGCACCTACGCTCCGGAGGCGGATGACCTCGCCATCGCCGTCGGAACCGAGGAAATGGAGGTGGAGATTTTCGCGTCCCCGAATCTGGGCCGTCCCCCGCTCGCGGTCCACTTCACCGGGGCGGTCTCCGGAAACGTGGGGCCCGTCGTCAACTGGCGGTGGGACTTCGGGGACGGCGACATCCTGGAGGGCGTCGAGCCCTCCCCTTCACACGTCTACACGGACCCGGGTGTCTATACCGTGGCGCTCACCGTGTCCACCAACATCAGCAGCGCTCTTGTGGAGCGCCACGGCCTCATCGCGGTCAGCGAGGCCCTTCCCCTGGCCGGCCCCGCCGGACTGGTGGCGTTGCTGGCGGTGTGCCTGGCTCTGGGCGCGGCGCACCTTCGGCGTTCCCGCGTCCGCAACGGCGCTTTTTCACGCTCCCACATCGGCGATTAGGGGCATTTCCGCCGCCTTGAGAAACGCCCTTTCGACTGGTATACTTTCCCCGTCGTGAGTCGTTGTTCCCGGCGAAAACCCAGGGTTCTCCAAAGGACGCGGGCTGCGTTCTTTGGCGTGGAAGCCGGGCTGGAAAAGGCGTGTTTTCGGGCTGGTGTGGCGTCGGATGCAGGGAGTGCCCCGTCCAGGGGCGTCAGGCTCCCGCAACGGACCCCTTTCCCCCGTAAAGCTGATGGAAGGAACTGCGGGATGGGTGTTGATCTTGTCACGGTGGGCGTGGTGTGTGCGGACGTCATGGTGCGCCCGGTGGACCACATCCCGCCGCGGGGCACCCTGGGGCTGGTTCCCTCGCTCAACATGCATTTCGGGGGGCTGGCCGGCGTCACGGCCATTGTGTGCTCGCGCCTGGGCGGGTCGTCCGCCTTTGTGGGCCGGCTGGGCCGCGACAGTTTCGGCGATTTCCTCCTTTCCAAGCTTTCCGAGAACCGCGTGGATGTGTCCGGCGTGCGCCGGGTGGACGACTGCCACTCTTCGGCCACGGTGGTCCTCATCAGCGAGGACGGCGAGCGCACGTTCCTGCACCACATGGGCACCAACGCCGAGACCTGCGAGGAGGACATGGACTTCGGCGTGGTGGGCGGTGCGCGCGTGCTGCACTGGGGCGGCCCGGCCATCACGCCCAAACTCGACGGCGCGCCCATGGGGCGCGTGTTCGAGAAGGCCCGCAGCCTCGGCGTGGCCACGAGCATGGACACCTGCTACGACGGGGCGGGGCGGTGGCTTCCCCTGATCGAGCCGTCGCTGCCGCACCTCGACATCGTCTTCTCCAGCCTGGAGGAGGCCCGGAACTACACCGGCAGGGACGCCGTCGAGGACATCGCCGGATTCTACCTTTCCTACGGCGTGAAGACCGCCGTGATCAAGCTCGGCGGCGACGGTGTCTATGCGCGCACCGCGGAGGGCCTCGAAGTGCGGCTGCCCGCGCACAGGGTGCCCGTGGTGGACACGACCGGCGCGGGAGACGCCTCCTGCGGCGGCTTTCTCTACGGCTTCCTCCAGGGATGGAATCTGGAGAAATGCGCCCGCCTCGCCAACGCCGTGGGCGGGCTCACGGTCCAGCGCATGGGCGGCGCGGAAGCCGTCGAGTCCCTGGAGGCGACCCTGAAATTCGCGGAGACTCTTGATGTATAGCGCGGTGCTCGCGCTGGCCGCCGGGATGCTTGCCCTGGCCCAGGCGCAGGAGTCCATCTCCGCCAGGGAGCTCGCGCCGCCCCCGGGCCTGGGCGCGGCCCCTGCAGCCCCCGCGACCCCGCCCGCCGGGGAGCTTCGCGAGATCGGAAGCCCCCCGGAAACGGCCGTCCCAACCGCCGCACAGCCCACGACGCCGGCCCCGTCCGCCGTGCAGCCCACGACTCCGTCCCCCGTCACGGTGGAGGAGGCCGCCCCGGCGGAGGAGAAGAAGACCGTTCCCAAACCGCCGGAGACGCAGAGCAGACCGCAGCCGGCGCCCCGGAAGCCCGAGGCGGACACGCCGTCCCCGAAGGAGGTGGAGAAGAGGGAGCCCGTCCCGCAGCAGAAGGCGGGGGGACGCCGGGTCGCCGCGTTCTGGGTTATTTTGCCGCCCCGTTAGAAACAACAGGAGCAACCACAGGTGAATTCAGCGCGCGCCGCAGGAATTATGACAAGCATTCTTCTCGCCCTGTGTCCGGCCTTTGCGCAGAGCCCATGGGTGCCCATAACCCCCGGCGGCGTCTACCGGGACGCGGTTCTGGACCCCCGCCCGGCGGACGGGCCTGAAAACAGGGTGCTGCTGGCCGACTACGCGCGGAGCCGGGTCATTCAGGTGGACCCCGCCACCGGTGGGTCAACGGAGGCCCTTGCCCTGAGCATGACCGGATCCGTTCCCCGGCCAACCGCCCTGCTGACAAATCAAGGCGGATTGACCCCCTTTGTCGCCTGCGTGGGGGGGCAGCACAGTGCCGTGTCCGGCGAGGAAATGCCCTGCTTCCTGCATGTTCAACAGTACCCCGCCCCCGGCGTTGCCGCGCACACTTCCCTGGTCAACAGCAAAACGCTTTTGTCGGCCGTCATGACAGGGGACAACAGCCTCCTCCTTGCCGATCCCTTCGGGGACTGCATTCTCCGGATCAACCCCCTTGGCGACCTTGCCGGCAATCCGGAGACCCTCCTGCAAGGCGCGGGGCGTCCCTTCCGTGTGGCCGTCACGGACAATGGCAGCGAGGCAAACTGGGTGGCCTGGGTCGGACTTTCCTCCAACGCCCTCACGACCATGAATCTCTCCGACAAGAACGGCAGACTGACCGCGTGCGCGCTTCCCGGGAAGCCTCTGGCGCTGGTGTGGCTCGCCGGGGAGGTCTTCGCGGTCGCCACTCCTTCAGGCATCCTCTTGTGCCGGGCGGGCGGCATTGAGCCCTGCGCGGAGAAGGCGCTGCCTGTCACGGACATGGCGAAGGACGGGGAGGGGCTGGTGGTCCTCAGCGGCGGCGATGTGGTCATGCTGGATGGGGAACTCAACGAAACCGGCCGCGTGCCGCTGGAGATGCCCGCGAGGCTCATCCGGGCCTGCGGACCGGTGCTTGTCGCCATGGCCCCGCAGGAGGGGCAGCAGCGGGCGGTCGTCTGGAACCGCAAACCGCAGGCCGCCGCAGAAACAGCCCCGGCCGAAAGCGGGCCGGAGGCCGTTGAGCCCCCCGAAGCCGTCGCGTCTGAAAACGGCGTTGAGATCGTTGAGGCGGCCGCCGCGGCGCCCTCCCCTGAACCCGCCCCTGCGCCCGGGGAACAGGTCCCCGAGACGGCCCCCGTTGCGGCGCCGCCCGCGCAGGAACCCGAGGCCCCCGAAAGCCCCGCGGCAGTCCCGGCCCCGGAAGTCGGCGTTCCCGCGGAAGAAGCCGCGCCTGCCGAAGAGACGGCGGCCGCCCCCGCCGCCCCCGCAGAGAAGCCCCAGGGGCGGTACCGCAGCTTCCCCATGTTCACCAGTTCCCTGCGCGCTCCGTCGCTGAACACGGCCACGCACAAGCTGATCGGGGGCGGGGAGCAGAAGGGGCTGCGGGACGCCCTGACACGGCCCATGGAGTTTGGCGAGCCCGGGCTGGGCTTCACGCCCCCCGACTGGACCGAGCCCCTGCGCGATCTGGAGGCCGACTCCATGACCACGGACCTGACCACGGGCAAGACCGTGATGCGCGACAATGTCCGGCTGCGCCTGGGCGAGATGGCCTTCCGCAGCGACCAGTTCTCCTATTCCGACGAGCAGGGCAGCTACAGCGCGGAGGGGCATGTGGAGGTGAGCCAGCACGCGTCCTCCCTCACCGCCGACTACCTGTCCTACGCGACGCCGGACGCGGCGGTGGTGGAGCGCTCCTTTGTCCTGGAGCCCCGCGACGAGCAGAACATGGCGAAGAAGCGGCTCTCCATGGGGCGCATCACGGGGCGCAACTTCCATATGAACGAGCCGACGCGCGAGTTGCTGGTGGAGGAGGTGGACTACGACTTCGCGGCGCAGAAGGGCACGCTCACCAACGCCCGCGGCCGCGCCGCCTACTTCTATTACTCCGCCGAGAAACTGCACATTCTGGGTCCGGAGGAGTTCATCGCAGAGAACGCGTGGTTCACCACCTGTCCGGGCGACCCGCCGGGTTACCGGATCATGGTCAAGGAACTCCACGTGGAGAAGGGGGAGGTTGTCACGGGCAAGGGGGCGCGTCTTGCCCTGGGCAACGTCAAGGCCCCCTTCCTCCTCCCCATCTGGGGCAGCACCGCGGGCCCCTACCCCTGGTCGGTGGACTTTGACTCGGGACGCTACGCGGAGACGGGCTACTATCTCAACCTGGGCCAGCAGTTCCAGGTTTCCAAGGAGCTTTCCCTCGGCCCGCGGATCATGCCGACGGAGAAAGAGGGGGTCGGGCTGGGCGGCGACATCTACTACGACCACATGGAGACCCCCTCGTCGCGCCTGTACCGGACCGCCGGCGAGTTCCACGGCCTCCAGACCACCGAAAACCGGGGATACCTGGCCTGGTACAACCGCTTTGAGCCGAACAGGGACCTCGTGCTGCGGATGCAGGCCGAGCAGTGGTCCGACGAGGAGTTTTTCAAGGACTTCTTCTACGAGCAGTACCGCCACCGGAGCGACCCGCGCACCTTCGCCAACCTGACCCTCCGCAAGGAGGAATTCATCGCCACGGGCACCGCGCGGATCAACACGCACTCCTGGGCCGGCGAGACCGAGCGCCTGCCGGAGGCCACCTTCCATCTGGTCGAGCGGCCCCTGGTGGACCGGCTGATGTTCTCCTTTGACACGGTGAACGGCTACAACGACCGGAACCCCGGCCGCGAGTACGGCACCCGGTCCGTCAACATTGCGCGGATGTCCTACGACTGGGATCCGGCGTCCTGGCTCTCTGTGACCCCCTTCTACGAATTGGAGGGGGCCTGGTACCAGCGCGAGCGGACCAGTGAGGACAGCGCGACCCGCGTGTCCAATCTGGCGGGGGTGACCCTGCAAACCCGCCTGCACCGCGAGTTCCCCGGATTCTGGGGCTTCTCCGCCTTCAAGCACGTCATCCTCCCCTCGGTCACCTACTCCTACCGGCCGGAACCCACCCTTGCGGCGGAGGACGCCCCGCGCTTTGACGCCCTGGACAACGTGTACGGGCGCAGCCGCCTGGAGACCAAGCTGACCAACGTCATTTACGGGCGGGACGCCGAGACCAACGATGTGTGGCAGGCCGCCCGCCTGACCCTGTACCAGGGCAACGACTTCTGGAACGAAACCCGCAAGGCGGACGACTACGAGGCCGAACTGGACCTGCGACCCCGGCCCTGGTGGGGCATGCAGCTGGCCGGCGAGCGCCATGACACGCGCCGGCCGGAGTCGCTGCTGGAGGAGAACTACCTCGAGAGCCGTTTCTACAAGGCCTACGAGCGGGCCACCGGAAAGGTGCTCAACGAGCGCGCCGCCGACCTCAACCTGCGCTACGCCGACTACTCCCGGATTCTGACGCAGCTCTATTACGACAACACGGTGGTCGGCGGGCGCTTCAACACGCGCATCGGCTTCGCGTATTCGGACACGGACGGCAACATCTACAACCGCGACGTGCTGTACGGTCTGGGATACCGCCTCTCGGAGAACTGGGGCGTGAGTTTCGAGCACATCTACGACCTGAACGGCGACGAGATGCGCAGCCAGACCTACGAGATCCGCCGCAGTTTCAAGTGCTGGGAGACGGCCCTCCGCTTCCGCGACCGGCAGAGCGGCTTCGACGTGAACATGGAAATCAGCCTCACCGCCTTCCCGGACACGGCGATCGAGTTCTGACCCCTCAGACCGCCGGACCAAACACCCAGCGGCAGGTCCATTCGTGGCACACCCCCCACGGCGCCTGCAGGCATTCCCATGAGGACCACAGGGACACGGCGCACAGCAGCGCCACTGTCCCCCAGAAGCGCCAGCCCCGGGGCCGCGCCAGCGCCGGCGCGGCCGCCAGCAGCAGCGCGGGCA
This sequence comes from Candidatus Hydrogenedentota bacterium, assembly GCA_012730045.1. NCBI lineage: Bacteria > Pseudomonadati > Candidatus Hydrogenedentota > Candidatus Hydrogenedentota bacterium. The sequence continues at coordinate 12,873 of JAAYBR010000042.1, forward strand.
CGGCGCACAGATGCCAGCGGAACCCGTAACTCGCCCCGCCGTAGTTGTTCGTGGAGGTGACGTAGTAGGCCGTCAGCGCGGCGAAGGCGGCCATGCACGCCCAGACAAAGGCGGGGCGGCCCCTTCCGCGCAGGGACGCCGCGGCCCCGCACAGTCCGAGCAGCGTCACCGGAAACAGCGAGAACAGGCCGAACCGGCCCGCCACCGCGTGAAACAGATACACCGCGCGCGGCTCGTTCAACCCGTCAATGCCCAGGGGATGCCGCCAGAGCGACGCCTCAAACATATAGGCCTCCGGGCGCGTCTGGACCGGCATCAGGCTGCCCGTGGCCGCCAGCATCATGCCGAAATGCGCCGCCAGGGGCGGTGCCAGCCCCATCCCCGTCCAAACCGCCGCGCGCATTCCGCCCCGGAGCAGAAGAAAGGGCAGAAGCATCGCGGGGAAGACGGCAGAGGGAAGGTCAAGGGCGAAGGCAAGCCCCCAGCAGAACCCGAAGAGAAGGTAATGCGGCCCCGCCGGGAGGATGCCCCCCGTGACAACCCCGGCGGCCACATAGAAGCACGCGCACAGCGCGGCCACCGCCGGGACATGGTTGTTCAACTGGGCCGCGTACCCAAACAACGGCGTCGCGAAGGCGAAGACCGCGACAAGAAACAGCCAGGAAACCCGGTCGGGCAGGAAAAAGCGCAGGGCCATGGCGAACAGCACCACCGCCGCCGCGAAGGGCAGCTGGCAGAGCGAGAAGATCACCAGCAGGAGAAAGGGCTTGAGGGTGTCCGGGTCCGCCAGATCCCACCCGGCCAGCGCCCGCAGGACGGCGTATTCGGCGGTCATCAGCGCGGGCAGCAACGGCGGCTTGCTGGAGAGGATTCTTCCGTCCACGCGCACCCGGTCCACCGTCTGCTCGAAGGGGTTGGGCGGTGATTCCGGCGGGCGGTCAATCCTCCAGGAGTGGTCGTGCACCAGGGCGTACACCGTGGCGAGGCGGCTGTTCACCGTCTCCCCGGCGAAAACCCCCGGTCTCAGGGCGCACTGGGCCGCCAGGGCAGACACCGCCAGCAGTACGGCGGCGGCCAGATGCCCCCGTGCCGGCCCCTGCCCCGTTCCGCACGCCGCGCCGTCCGCCACCGGGCTATTCCGTGTCCCGGCCGGTGATCTTGGAAAGCGTCCGGGAAAACCATCCGGGCTGCGCCTCCGGGGCAACGCGCTTCTCCTCCTCGCGGCGCGCGACCCATTCCCCGTTCAGGAACTCCTCGGTCTTGTCGGCGACGAACAGGCTTCCGACCCGGCGCCAGCGCCCGTTGCGCAGCTCGTAGTTCAGGATTTCGGTGCCCGTGTCGCGGAAGAAGTTCGCGTCCTCCTCCGCCTCGCCCCGGCTGCGGTGCATGCGGGTGCTGTGCCGCACCTTCGCCACGCGAACCTCGCCGGAGAGCGGCCGGATGCGGGAGTCATTGTCCCGCAGCACGATTTCCATGCTTTCCGCACCGTCCGGATACGCCACATACTCGCGGAAGTAATAGGGGCGGCGGCGCACCAGGTCGGGGCTTCCGCTGGCCCCTCTGGAAGCCTCCGCGCGCAAATGCTTCCCGACAAGCCCGCGCAGCGCCGTCTCCGCCTCTTCCCTGGACGCGCCGGACACCGCCTCGGCGGAGGGGTCGTCCTGCACAAGGCCCCGTCCGCCTCCAAAGCACGCCGAAAGCACGACGGCCATCGTCACAGCCAGCAATCCCGCCGCAGCACGAAAACCCATTGCCATTCATCCTTTCCCGGGCATGGCCCGAAAACCGCCCTTGTCTGTCCGGTCACCCACGGCCGACATTATGACAGAAACGGTGGATAGTTTGAAAAACACGCCCCCCTCCCCGGCGCGGCGGCCCCGGAAACGCGGAACCCCTCACATGCTGCCGACCGGGGACATCTTGCGCGCCATCAGGGCGCGCGGCGCGCCGTTCTCCGAGGCGACCTTGGTGTCCTCCAGGCGGACGAAGGTGGAGCCGACCTTCTTCACGAGGAAGCGGTCCTGCAGCAGCTCGCCCTCGGCGACGGTCTGCTCCTTTTCCGAAAGGTAGGAGTTGTTCAGGCGGAAGACCGCCTTCCCGCCCTCGCCCTCCGTGCTCACGAGCACGAACTTGAAGTAGGCCAGCTCGCGGTTGACCCGGTCAAGGAGCTCGGTGGTCTTCGTGTCCGAGTCCTTCATCCCCACACGGTTGATGAGGGCGGAGGCCTTGTCGAGCTTCTCCTGCGCAAACGGCACGCAGCTCAGCCCGGCCTCCACCTCGCTGATCACCTGAAGCCGCACCTTTTCCAGGATGGCGCGGTTTTCCGGGGTGTCGTTGTGCCGGACCGCGGTCAGGGCCTCCTCGATGCAGTCGGCCGACGGCGTCCCCGCGGCCAGCATCTCCATCGCCTTGTTGGGGTACACAAACCCCTCCGGCGTGTTCCGCGCGCGCATCTCCTTGATGCGGGCCACGGCGAAGTTTGTGCCGAGAAACAGGAGCACCAGGCCCGCAGTGATGGCGCCAAAGAGGAATATCTTCCGTCCGATTTCGCGCGAGCGCGCGGCGGCCTGCCTGCGCGCCTTGATCTGCGACGGGGTGGAGGGGCGGGCGCCCAGATCGGCGAGGTTGCTGTGCGCGGGGTCCAGCGGGGGCAGTCCGGACTCCTCCGGCGCGGTCTCCTGGCCGGACCGCCTTCGTCCGAGCCACGAGGCCTTCCGGGCATCCTCCTCCTCGCGGGCCTTGTCCGTCGCGGCCTGCTCCTCCGTCATGAAGCTCTTGAGGGCCTCCATGACGTTTCCGGAAACGGTGTAGGTGGAGGCGTCATCCCCCCCAAGATCCTGCACCGTCAGCGTTTCCACCTCCTTGCGGGGTTTGCCGACCGCCGCCCCGCAGAACCGGCACCGGTTGGCCAGGATGCTGATGGGCATGCGGCACTCGGGACACAGCCGCAGGGGATCCTTCTCGCTCAGCCGCTCGTGCTCACCCGTCATACTTCACTCCCTCTCGTCTTCCTCTGCCGAGTGCCGGACATCCCCGCGAAGCGCTTCAGCGGAGTGCTGTCCGCCGGCGCGCGTCCACTTTGTCCGCCGCACTTTTAGCATACCCGTTCTAGGAAAGAAATGCAACCCTTTCACCGCGGGGGCGCCGCCGCCCCCATGGGTTTCAGGGAAAACACCCGTGTTTCCCCGGTGCGCAGGGGCAGGACGAACTCGTCTTTCTGCGTCCATCCCGCCGAAGGGTCAAACAGATCCTGAACGTCGCAGTAGTCTGGAAGGACCACCGCGCGCTTGCCCGGCTCCGTGGCGTGCAGCGCCAGCAGGCCCCGCCCCGCGTACACCGGGTCAAAATAGTTCGTCTCCCCGGGGGCGACGAACAGGGGCTCTTCCAGGATGCGCAGAATCTCCGCCAGCAGGCCCGGCGTCACGCCGGGCTCGGCAACATAGATGGAGGTCCACTCCCCGTTTATGGACTTGACGGCCAGGCTCGTCTTGCCGCTGTCGGCGTAGCGCGCGAGCGCGTCCGCCCCGGCATCCTCGATGTGGAAGACGGGGCTCCACATGCCCGCCGCGCCGAAGGGCGCGTCCTGCGCCAGGAACTGGCCGGACAGGCTGAAGAGCGATCCCGCGGCGGCGGGGCCGTCAAAGGCGCGCACCTCCATTCCCGTGACGGCGGAGATATTCTCCGCCGACGCCGTGTCCCCGTCGAAATATCCCGGCGCATAGAGCCAGACCACGCTGGCGCGCTCCCGCGCGAAGCGGTCGTGCAGCCGTTCCCGGGCGTCGGCGTCCAGCCGGAAGGCGTTCAGGAAGAGCCAGGTCCGCGACGGCCCCACGCGCTCCTCCAGCACATCCTGCAGGAGGACAAAACGGGTGCGGACGCCCGCCCGCAGGGCCGCGTCGCGCCCGCCGGAAACCAGCAGCGCGTTCAGCGGCCCGGCGCAGCGCTGCACCGCGCGGGCGGCCTCGTCCACCACCACGGTCAGCCCCGGCGCGGCGTTCTCCTCCGGCGACGCGCCGCCTTCCTCGGCGCGGGCGGCGTAAATCTCGCGCATTTTGCCGAACAGCCGCCACTGGTCGCCGTCCAGCAGCCAGCCGTCGCCCAGCGGGTCCGCCCAGGCCAGCCCCAGGCCGTCCACGAGGGCGGAGGCGAAATTCCGCTTCTGCACCTCGAAGATGTCCTCCGCGCGGACGCCGCGCATCCGGGCGACCGTTCCCGCGGCCGGGTCGCGCTCCATGCCCGTGCGGGTGTCGTCCAGCACCGTCCAGGTCTTTCCCCGGGCGAGCAGGGAATGCACCGGCCCCGCATAGCCCCCGGCGCCCCCCAGCCCCCGGTCTGTCTGCGAGACGGGGCTGACCACGCCGCTCAGGTCGCTTTCGAGCAGGTTGCCCAGGGCGAAATGGCCCGAGGCGTTCCCGGCCATCTCCAGGCTGAACCCGTAGGGGGCCAGGATTTTCGGGGAAATCATGGAAACTTCCGCCAGATGCGCCGTGAACGCCGCCAGCGCGTCCGCGGTGCTTTCCGACGTGTACCGCAGGTAGTCCGACAGGGGCCGTTCCTCCGGGAACCGGACAAAGACCTGCCCGGTGTCATTGAAGTCCGGCAGCTCCGGAAGCGTCACCTCGTCGGCCGACATGCCGGGACGTCCCCAAGCCTCCCCCAGCGCCGCCTCGCTCTGGTAATGCCGCACCAGCCAGTCGCGGAAGCCCTGCCGGTTGGTCTCCGAGCGGTCCCCCGCCTCCGGAAGCATCCAGTGCCCGCCTTCCATGGCGCAGAGGATATACCCCTCAATCCGTCGGCTGACCTCCCCGCCCTCCACCGAGGCCAGCAGTTTTCGCAGGGCCGCCCGCCCGTCCTCGATCCACTGCTGGGAGGCGGCGGACGGCAGGGGCCCGGCGGAGCCGTTCACGAGCATCATCTCGCTTTCGTGCGCCTTGGCCCAGGCGGCGGGCGGGTTCATGTCCACCTGGAGCAGAAACGAGGCGCGGGGGTTCGCCGCCATGTACTGTTTCAGCCGCGCGGTCACATCGTCCGGCGGGTCCTCGTCCGACCATGCGGGCGCCACCGGCACAATATGGCGGGTGATTCCCGCTTCGGCCGCCAGGGCGGCCTCCTCCATCACGGTTTTCCAGTCCTCCGGCGCGTCGGGCCGCGCGGAGAAATAGAGCGGCGGCCCGTCCGTGTCCGGCTCGCCCTCCGCGCCCTCGGCGGCGGCCTGGGGGCCGTTTGCCCCGGCCCCGGGCGCCGGCGCGAGCGCGGGCGCCGTCTCGCCGGGCACCGACCACTTGCCCACCCAGAGCCCCGCCGCCGCGGCAAGCGCCATGACGGCGGCAAGCCCCAGCAGCCGCAGGTAGAGGCCTGTGTTCTTAACTTTTCCGGGTTCTGACATACTCAGCCATTCCTGTCAGCGTTCGGGCGGCGTCGCCCCACGGGGCCAGACAGTCCTTCGCCGCGGCCACGAGCCGCGCCTTTTCCTCCGCCGCGCGCGTTCCGCCGAGGCCGGCAAAACTGCTGCCGCCGTCCCCGTCCGCGGGGCGCGCCGCGTCAATGAGATCGTCCGAAATCTGGAACGCGAGGCCAAGGGCCTCGGCGTACCGCTCCAGACGGCCGCAGACATCCTCCGGCTCTCCGAGCAGCACGGCCGGCAGCACGGCGGCCGCGACAAACAGCGCCCCGGACTTCTCCCTATGTATGCGCAGAAGGTGCTCCGCGGTTTCCGGCCCTGCCGTTCCCGCGTGCAGGTCGAGGTACTGTCCGCCGCAGAGGCCGCCCACCCCGAGGGCGCAGCGCAGCCGTGCGACGGCGGCGGGGGCGGCCTGGGGCTGTCCCGCCGTCTCGGCGTTTCGCGCCGTCAGGTGGAAGGCCTCCGCAAGGAGCGACACGGCGGCCAGCAGCGCCGTGGCCTCGCCGAAGGCGCGGTGGACGGGGGGGTGGCCGCGCCGTTCCTCGGCATCGTCCATGCAGGGGAGGTCGTCCAGAATGAGCGACGCGGCGTGGGCCATTTCCACGGCGCAGGCGGCGTCAAGCACGCGCTCCGGGGGATGGCCGAGCATCTCCGCAACCGCCAGCGCCAGCAGGGGGCGCAGCCGCTTCCCGCCCGGGAACACGGCGGCGCGCAGGGCTGCGCACAGGGCGTCCGGCCCCCCGGCGGGGATCCGTTCGGCGAGGGCGGCGTCCACCCGCGCGCGCGCGCCCGTCCACCGCTCATTGTCCAGAAACGTGCCCACTGTTCAGGGGGTGTCCTTTTCACGGGGTTGCTCTGTCTCTTCGGGAACGACGGCGATCCATCCCCCAAAGTCGGCGGCCTCGCCCGTCTCCTCCGCCATGAAGAGGCGCTCCGCTTCAAACTCCAGCCGTCCCTCCGTCGAAAATATCCGCGTCTCGGCCCGGAGCGGCGCCTCCAGCACAACGGGGCCGCCCCCGCCCGCGGAAATGCGGACCCGTGACGGCCCGCACGAAGGATAGCAATTCACGGAAATGACCCGCAACCATCCCGGCGCGACATGCAGCCGGGCGCGCGCGGCCAGGGGGCGCACTTCAATGCCGTCGGCGGTCTGCGGCGGATACCATCCGTCCTCGGGGAGCGTCACGGCGGCGCAGAAAAGCCGCTCCGCGAAAAAACGGCGGGCCAGGGTGCGGGGCGGCGCGCCTGCGCGGGTCCGCTCCGCGCGGTGCCGCCGGGCGGCGGGAAGATATGCCAGCGCCCCGGCCCACGCCCGCAGGTGCGCCGCCACACGCCACCCCTCTCCGTCGAGGCAGGCGCGCCCCACGGCGCGGGCCTCGCCCAGGATCACCCACGGCAGCACCCGCAGAAACTGCCCGGGGGACAGGTTGCGCAGGAGCAGGCGGAAGCGGTTGCGCGTGGCGAGGAAGTACTTGCGCCGGGCGCGGTCCCCCGCGCCCATGGAGGCACTGAACTTGTGCTCCACCACCGCCTCCGGACACGGCACCACCGAGTATCCGGCATCCCACGCGCGCACGCACAGGTCCACATCGTCCAGGTAGATGTCAAACTCCTCCGGCAGGAGCCCCGCGCGGCGCAGGGTCTCCGCGCGGATCAGACAGGCCCCGCCGCAGGCGGCCAGCACCGGCGCCGTCCCGTTCCAGCGGGGGCCGTCCGCGCGCCCCGCGCCCAGGTCCCAGCAGGCCCCGGCGCGGCTGCACACCACCCCCACGGAGTTCAGGACAAAGGGCTGGTCGAACAAGACCATCTTCGGCGCGACCACGCCAATTTTCGGGTCGGATTCGGCGAGATCCAGGCAGCGGTCGAAAACGTCCGGGCGCACCCGCGTGTCGTTGTTCAGCAGAAAGACATAGTCCGCGCCGGTGTCCAGCGCGCGGCGGATGCCCGCATTGTTGCCCCCGCTCCAGCCCCGGTTCCGTTCCAACGTCAGAAACTCCACCCGTTGGTCCGCGCCGAACCGGTCGCGCACGAAGTCCACCGATCCGTCGGCACTGGCGTTGTCCACCAGCACGAACCGGAGATGGTCCCCCGGACATGCGGTCAGGGAACGGAAACTGTCCTCCAGATGGGCGAGGCCGTTCCAGTTGATGACCAGCACATGGGTGAGGGGGCGTGTCATGGGCACAGGGTACCGCAACCCGGCGGCGGCGCGCGAATCTTGCCGCGCCGCGCCGCCGGTGAATACACTAGGCTGCGGGCGCACTCCAGGTCCCCCCTTGAGGGGGGTGGCCGCGTCTTCGCGGCCGGGGGATGTTCTTCCCCCCGGTCGTCAAGGCGGAATCCGGAACATCCCCCGGTTCGCTCCCGCGAACCACCCCCCTCAAGGGGGGACCAAGAGTGCCGGCCACCGCAGGCCCAAATGCCATGCCCCGTCGTGGGTGGTTTGACGGGTCACCGCAAGAACATCACGCCAAACGGAAGGACGACACGATGATGCACACGCGATCGGAAGAGTTGTGGCGCAGGGCGCAGCAGGTGCTGGTGGGCGGGGTGAACAGCCCCGTGCGCGCGTTCAAGGCCGTGGGCGGCTCGCCGTTCTTCGCGAAGTCGGGGAAGGGCGCGCTGGTGGTGGATGAGGACGGCAACGAGTATGTGGACTATGTGCTCTCCTGGGGGCCGCTGGTGCTGGGGCACGCCCATCCGCGGGTGGTCGAGGCGGTGCACCGCGCGATGGAGGCCGGGTCCTCCTTCGGCATTCCCACGGAGGCGGAAATTCTGCTGGCGGAGAAAATCCGGACGCACTACCCCGTCATGGAGAAGGTGCGGCTGGTGAACAGCGGCACCGAGGCCGCCATGAGCGTGCTGCGCCTCGCGCGCGGCGTCACGGGGCGCAACCGGATTGTCAAGATGGACGGCTGCTACCACGGCCATGTGGACAGCCTGCTGGTGTCGGCGGGCAGCGGCGTCGCCACGCTGGGCATCCAGGACAGCCCCGGCATTCCGGCATCTTTTGCCGCCCTCACGCACACGGTGCCCTACAACGATCTGGAGGCGGTCCGCGCGTTGTTCGACACCCATGGCGCGGAGATCGCCTGCCTCATTGTGGAGCCCGTGCCGGGGAACATGGGCGTCGTGCTCCCCGAACCGGGGTATTTGGAGGGGCTGCGGGAAATCACCGCGCGCCACGGCGCGCTGCTGGTGTTCGACGAGGTGATGTCGGGGTTCCGCGTGTCCCTGGGCGGGGCGCAGGGACGGTATGGCGTGCGGCCCGACCTGGTCATGCTGGGCAAGGTCATCGGCGGCGGGCTGCCCGTGGGGGCCTACGGCGGCCCGGCGGCCCTGATGGACCATCTGGCCCCGCTGGGCCCCGTCTATCAGGCGGGCACGCTGGCGGGGAATCCCCTGGCCACCGCCGCCGGGCTCGCCACGCTGGAGGAGCTGGAGCGGCCCGGCGTGGCGGAGGGCATGGAGGCCGCGCTGGCGCGGCTGGGCGCGGGGCTGGCGGAGATCGCGCGCGAACGGGGCATTCCCGTGACAGTCACGCAGGCGGGGTCCATGGGTTGCCTGTTCTTCAACGAAGGCCCCGTCCGCAATTACGCGGACGCCAGGAAATCCGACACGGCCCTGCACGCGCGGTTCTTCCGCGGCATGCTGGAGCGGGGTGTCTACTTCGCGCCCTCGCAGTTCGAGGCCTGCTTCATGAGCGCGGCGCACGGGGACGTCCACCTGGACCGGACCCTGGAGGCCGCGCGGCAGGCGCTGTCCTGACCGGCCCGCCGGATAAGGCGTTGTGAGAACCGAAGCCGTGGCGGGCACGAGGTCGCCGCAGTCGCTGCGCTCCTTCGCGATGACGCGCATTTCCACCGTCACTGCAATGATGTGTGTTTTCGCGGTCATTGCGAGGAGGCCGTCCCGGCCGACGCGGCAATCTCCTGTCGGAAAGCCCCAGGTCTCCACATCTCGCGGGTGAAGGGGCCCCTTTGGCGCCGCCGACACTTTCGGAGCATGTTCACAGGACGGCCGTTCCCAGCACGCATCCACGGATTCTCTTACCCGGCGATCAGGAAAGACAGAAAACACTTGACGTTTTTGCTGCGATGAACGATAATGGCGGCGGGGGCGATGTTGGTGCGGTGCCGAACGTGTGCGGGTTCTGTCCGGCAGGAGCGGCGATGAGCGAGCTTTACTCCTCTCAGAGCAGTCTGACCCCCGATATTGCGGAGGAGGTCGGCGGCCTTTCCTTGTCCAGCGTCATGCCCATGCTGCTTCTTTTGGCGGGCACCTGCGCGGTGGGTTTCTGGGGGGCCCACATCCGGGTGCAGGAGCGCGACGCCGAGATGCGCGCGGCGCTTTTGGAGCAGGCCACCACGCTGGCGGGAAACATCAACCCCCACCTCGCCGCGCAGCTCACCTTCACCGAAGACGACGCGGATTCCCCGGCGTACCGCCGTGTCCGCCAAGTCATGACGGCCTTCGGGCGCAACATCCCGAACCGGGGCATCTACAGCATGGCGCAGCGGGAGGGCAAGCTGTACTTCGGCCCCGAGAACTATCCCCCCGAAGATCCGATGGCCAGCCCCCCGGGGACCGAATATCTGGAGCCGGCGCCGGCAGACTTCGCCGTCTACATCACAGGCACCCCCTTCGTCGTGGGCCCCACTACGGACGAGTACGGCACCTTCGTCACCGCCGAAGCGCCGGTGATGGACCCCATCTCCAATCAGGTGCTGATGGTGGTGGCGATAGACATCCTGGCAGAGGACTGGGACAAGAGCGTCAACAGCGCCCGGCTGGCCCCCTTCCTGCTCACGGTGGGGCTCCTGCTTTCCTTTGTTGCGGGCTTTGTCCTGCTGCAGCGGAATGGCCGCCGGGGCGGCGGGGGCCGGAGCGGCGTGGACCTGCGCCGATGGGTGAGCGTCCCCCTTGGGGTGCTCTTCTTCTGCGGGCTGGCCGTGTTGACGGCGCATCAGGCGAGTGAGTACCGGAAGACGCGCCTGACGGAGGGCCGGTGGGTGGCGCAGACCACCCTGCTCGACTGGAACCACACGGTGGCGACGGAGGCCCAGGTGCTGGATGTGTGGGCGCACCGGGTGCGGGAAAACGCAGAGGTCATGGACGCGTGGCGGGCGGGGGACCGTGAACGCCTTCTGGCCGTTGCCGGGCCGATATTCACCCACATGCGGCAGACGCAGAGCATGGCCATTCTGCATTTCGTCGGTCCAGACAAGACGAATTTCCTCCGCGCCCATCTTCCCGGGGTGCACGGGGATCCCCTGTCCTGGGCCTCCCTCGAAGCGGCCGCCGAAACGGGGATACCACAGTGGGGGCTTGATCTCGGACGCTGGGGCAATTTCTCGGTGCGGTATTGCATGCCCGTCCTTGACCAGGATGCGTTGCTGGGCTATCTCGTTGTGGGAAAGGATATCGGCGCGATTCTGCCCCGCTTTTCCAGAAACCTCCGGGGAAACATCGCGGCCGTGGTGCCAAAACGGCTGGTTTCCCGGGAGGCCTATGAGACGGGCAGGCAAATGTTTCAATACCCCGGGAACTGGGAGGACCTTTCCCAGTACATCCTGGTCAGCCAGACCGCCGCATCTCTTCCCGGCGGGGTAAGGGACTGGCTGGAAAAGCCCCATTCCTCCTTTGAGGCGTCCTCGGTGACGATGTTCTGGGAGGAGGGCCGGAGGTTTCTCCTGCTGCCCATCCATCTGGCGGACGGCCAGGGGGAGAACATGGCCTCCCTGGTGTTCTTCCAGGATGTCACGGACCGGTACTGGGCCACGATTAATTCCCTCGTCTTGCAGGGCGGACTGGCCTTGGTGCTCTTCTTCGCGGCCGTTGCCCTGATCCACAGCATCACCCGCCGCGCCGAACGGCTGATCGCGGCCGCCTTCGCCCGGATGCGCGCGCGGGAGAAGGACCTGGAACTGACGCTGTACTCCATCGGTGACGCCGTCATCACCACGGACCGGGAGGGGGCCGTCGCGCGGATGAACCCCGTCGCCGAGAACCTGACCGGATGGACGGCGGAGGAGGCGGCGGGCTTCCCCCTGGAGCGGGCGTTCCGCATTGTCAACGCTGAGACGCGCCAGCCCGAGCCCAGCCCCGCGCGCCGGGTGATGGAGACGCGGGCCGTGGTGGGGCTGGAAAACCACACGATCCTCATCGCCCGCGGCGGCCTGGAGCGCCAGATCGCGGACAGCGCGGCCCCCATCACCGACGCGGGCGGGCGCCTCCGCGGCGTGATCATCGTTTTCCGCGATGTCACCGAGCAATACCGCGTCCGCCGGGAACTGGAGGAGAGCCGGGCGCGGCTCGCCGCCCTCATGGACGCCGCCGGCGACGCCATCCTCATGATGAACCCCTCCGGCAAAATCACCTTCTGGAACCCCGCCGCGGTGCGGATGTTCGGATACACGCGCGAAGAGGCGCTGGGAGGCGACCTCCACAAGCTTATCGCCCCGGACCGCTACCATGCCGCGCACAAGGCGGCCTTCCCCCATTTTTTGCAGACCGGCCGGGGCAATGCCGTCGGCAAGACGCTGGAACTGGAGGCCCGGAGAAAGGACGGGTCGGAGTTTCCCGTCTCCCTCGCGCTTTCCGCCGTGCGCATGCAGGACGGATGGCACGGCGTGGGCATCGTCCGGGACATCACCGAAAGCCGGCGCATGGCCGTGGAGCTGAGGGAGAGCCTGCGCCGCCTCCAGCGGATTCTCGACGCCGAGGACGTGGGGGTGGTCATCGCGGACTGGGAAACACACCAGGTGCGGTTCGCCAACAAGAAGGCCCTTGACCTGGCCGGGGTGTCCGAGGGGGACATGACCGCGCTCCGATGCTGGGACCTGTTTTCCGCCGCCGAGGAGGGGAAGTGTCCGATCAAGGACCTCGGGCTGCCCGGGGAGACCAAAGACTGCGACCTGCTCACGGCGGATGGCGGGCGCATTCCGATCCACAAGACCGTGGCACCGATCATGTTCCATGGGACGAAGTGCCTCATTGAGACGTTCACCGACATCACGGAGCTGCGCCGGGCGCAGGAGACCCTGGCCGCCAGCGAGGCCCAGTTGCGCCTGATCCTCGACAGCGCCAACGTGGGCGTGATCATTGTGGACCGCAAAACGCACCTCATCGAGTTTGCCAACCTGACAGCCCTTTCGCTCTTCGGGGGACCGGAGGAGGAGGTCTGCGGAAAACTCTGCCATGAGTTCGTCTGCCCGGCGCAGCGCGGCCAGTGTCCCATCACCGACCTGGGCATGGAGATTGAGTCCGCCGAGCGGGTACTGCTCACCAAGGACGGAAGCCGCGTGCCCATCCTGAAGACGGTCAGCTCCATTCCCTTCGGGGGCAAGGAATGCCTGCTTGAGTCCTTTGTGGACATCAGCCGGCTGAAGGCCGCCGAGGCGGCGGTGCGCGAGAACGAGGAGCGCTTCATGGAGGTGCTCTACGCCTCCGACGACCCCGTCCTGCTCATTGCCGACGGGGCCTTCGTGGACTGCAACGACTCCGCCGCGCGGCTCTTCGGCCGCGTTTCGCGGGGGGAGCTGCTCCAGACGTACCCTGCCGATCTTTCCCCGCCCGTCCAGCCGGACGGGCAGTCGTCCAAGGAGAAGTCCAACGCCATGATAACGGCGGCGCTGAAGCAGGGATTCCACCGCTTCGAGTGGGTACACCTCAGGAAGGACGGGGGGGAGGTCTTCGTGGAGGTGTCCCTGCTGCGCATCGTTCATCAGGGGAGGACGATGCTTCACGCGGTGTGCCGCGACATCACGGAGCAGAAGCGCGCCGAGGAGGAGCTGGAACGGAACCGCGAGCGCCTTGTGGTCGCCACGAAGGGCATGGGGACGGGCATCTGGGAGCACTTCCTCGAAGACAACTCCCTGTACTGGGACGAGCAGATGCTGGTGGTCTACGACGTGGCGCCCGAGGAGCTCACCCGGCATATCTCCGACTGGGCGCGCCGCGTGGCCCCGGAGGCCCGCGAAACGGTCGAGCAGGAGCTTGAGCGGCAGATCGCCCAGGGCAACGGCATCTACCTGGAATATCCCATAGTGGACCGCGGCGGCGGCATCCGCCACATTGCGGCCAAGGGGATCATCTTCACCGACGGGACCGGCCGCCCCATTCGCACCATGGGCGTCTGCTACGACATCACGGCGCGCAAGAACGCGGAGCAGGCCCTGCGCAAGAGCGAGCAGCGCATGAACGAGCTCGCGGAGCAGGGGCGCACCGTGGTCTGGGAGGTGGACGCGGAGGGGATGTTCACTTACGTCAGCCCGGTGTCCGTTCTGGTCTACGGCTATCAGCCCGGCGAGATCGCGGGCCGCATGCACTTCGAGGCCCTGCACCCCGAGGAGGGCCGCGCTGAGTTTGCCGAACTCATCCGCGACATTTTCAGGTGCAAGGAGCCCATGCAGGGCATCGAAAACCTCATCCTGAAGAAGGACGGGAGTGTGATTTGGGTGTCCACCAGCGGCATACCCGTGCTGGACGGGGACGGGAATCTTACGGGATACCAGGGCAGCGACACAGACATCACGGAGCGGCGGCAGGCCCACGAGAGTCTGGAGCGGGTGAACCGCGACCTGGCCGCCGCCATCGCCCGGGCAAACGCCCTGGCCCGGGAGGCGCAGGCCGCCTCCCTCGCGAAAAGCCTGTTCCTGGCGAACATGAGCCACGAAATCCGCACGCCCATGAACGGCGTCATCGGCATGACGGGCGTGCTGCTGGACACGGAGCTGAACGCCGAACAGCGCCGGTACGCGGAGGTCATCCACCGCAGCGGCGAGGCCCTGCTGGCGCTGATCAACGACATTCTGGACTTTTCCAAGATCGAGGCGGAGAAACTGGAGCTGGAGGCGATTGACTTCGACCTGCGCGCCGCCGTGGAGGACGTTGCGGAGCTGCTCGGCCTGCGCGCGCAGGAAAAGGGGCTGGAGTTCATCTGCCGCATCGCCCCGGGCACGCCGACCCTCCTCCGGGGGGATCCCGGCCGCATCCGCCAAATCCTGAACAACCTCGGCGGCAACGCCGTCAAGTTCACCGACACCGGGGAGGTGAGTCTGACCTTCTCCGGCGTGGAGCTTCCCGACGGAACGGTCCGCCTGCGGGCGGAGGTGCGCGACACGGGCATCGGCATTCCGGAGGAGAAGGCCGGAAGCATCTTCAACGTTTTCGAGCAGGCCGACGCCTCGACCACGCGCCGTTTCGGCGGCACCGGTCTCGGCCTGGCCATCAGCCGCCGCCTGGTGGAGCTGATGGGCGGGGAAATCGGGGTGGAGTCCGCCCCGGGGACCGGGTCCCTCTTCTGGTTTACTGTCATGCTGGGGCGGCAGGCGGGGGACGCCGCGTCCGCGCTGACTTCCGCGGAGGTCCGGGGCACCCATGTGCTGGTGCTGGATGACAACCGGACCAACCGGATCGTCCTGTCCGAACAACTGGAGGCGTGGGGGGTGCGCCACGAGGAGGTGGCCGACGCCCAAACCGCCCTCGACCGGCTGCGCGGGGCCGCTTCCTCCGGAGACCCCTTCAGCCTGGTGATCACGGACATGCAGATGCCCGCCATGAACGGGGAGCAGTTTGGTGAGGCCGTCAAGGCGGTCCCCGAACTCCGGGAAACCCGGCTCATCATGATGACCTCCATCGGGCAGCGCGGCGACGCGCGGCGGCTCCGGAAATCGGGCTTCTCCGCCTACCTCACCAAGCCCGTCAAGCAGTCGGACCTCTACGACTGCCTGGCCTCCGTGCTCGGAACGCCGGGCGGCGGGGAGAATGCCCCCCTGATCACCCGGCACCGCCTCAGCGAGGCCCGCCGCGGGCGGGCGCGCATCCTCGCGGCGGAGGACAACCCCGTCAACCAGCTCGTCATCCAGCGCGTGCTGGAGAAGCTGGGGTTCCACGCCGACGTTGTCTCGAACGGAAGGGAGGCCGTGGACGCCCTTGCCGGCGAACCCTACGACCTCGTTCTCATGGATTTGCAGATGCCGGAACTCGACGGGCTGGAGGCGACCCGCATTATCCGCTCGGGGGAGTCCGGCGTGCCCAACCCGGGCCTGCCCATCATCGCCATGACCGCCCACGCCCTGAAGGGCGACCGGGACCGCTGCCTGGGGGCAGGCATGGACGACTATGTGACCAAGCCCATAGACCCGGCGCTGCTCCTGGAGGTGCTGGAGAAGTGGCTGTCGCCCGAGCCCGCCGTCGGACTGTCCCCCCCGCCCGCGCCGGCCGCCCCGGCCGCCCCGGCGGCGGAGACCGTTCCGGCCCAGGCCCCCGGCGAATCCCCCGATCTGCCGGCCTTCGTCCGTGAACGGCTGCTCGACATGCTGTCGGGCGACGGGGACGCGGTGCGCGAGGTGCTGGGCCAGTATCTCGAAAGCGCCCCGGAGCAGCTCGCCCGCATTGCGGACTGCATGGCCCGCGGGGACGCCGCGCAGGCCGGGCGCGAGGCCCACACCCTCAAGGGGGCCTCGGCCAATGTGGGCGCGGAGGCCCTCGCCGAGGCGGCCCGCGCCCTGGAGGCCGCGGGGCGCGATGGGGATTTGGACGCCGTGGCCCGGCTGCTCCCCGCCGCCGAGCAGGAGTTTTCGCGCTTGAAGGCGCTTTTGCAGGAGGACGGTGCATGAGGGTGCTGGTTGCCGAGGATGATCCCACCTCGCGGGTGCTGCTCGCGTCCATGCTGAAGAAATGGGGGCATGAGCCCGTCTGCGTCGCCGACGGCCTGGAGGCTTGGGACGTGCTGCGTCAGGCCGACGCCCCCCGGCTCGTGCTGCTGGACTGGGTCATGCCCGGGCTGGACGGTCCGGAGGTCTGCCGGCGCCTGCGCGCCGTTGAGACCTCCGATCCGCCCTTCGTCATCATGCTCACCGGGCGCGCGGAAAAGGGGGACATCATCCTCGGCCTGGACGCCGGGGCGAACGACTATCTTTCCAAGCCCTACGACCCGGACGAGCTGCGGGCGCGCCTGCGTGTCGCCTGCCGCATGCTGGACCTTCAGCAGGGGCTCGTGGAGGCCCGCGACGCCCTGCACCATCTCGCCGTGCATGACTCCCTGACGGGGGTGTTCAACCGCCGCGCCATCCTGGAGCGTCTCGAGCAGGAAGTCGCCCGCGCCGCCCGTGAGGGGGGAAGGCTCTTTGTCGGGATGTGCGACCTGGACCATTTCAAGGGGATAAACGACACTCTGGGGCATCAGGCCGGGGACGACGTGCTGGCGGTGTTCACACGGCGGATTACCGCGAAGCTCCGGGTCTACGACAGTGTCGGCCGCTACGGGGGGGAGGAGTTTCTGGTCATCACCCCGGCCGGGGGAAAGCCCGACCCCAGATGCATCTATGAGCGCCTGCGCGCCGAAGTGGAGCGCGCGCCCATTCCCACCCGCGCCGGGGACGTGAGTCTCACCGTCAGCATCGGCGTGGCGGACGGGTCGGGAAAAAGCACCGTGGACGGACTGGTCGAGGCCGCCGACCGCGCCCTGTACCGGGCGAAAGCGCAGGGAAGAAACCGCGTGATTCTCGCCCCGGAGGAATAGCGCGCCCCCGGCGTCTCAGCCTTGAAACGCTCCAGAGCAGGCAAAGAAGAACTGCGGCCGACTTCGCGTCCCATTAGAAGGCTCGGGGGCACGGTTTCGGTGCTTATCGGTGAGGCGTTCCGGGCAGGCGTCCCCGCAGGGGACAAATGTGAGTAGCCGGAGGTGACCGAAGGGAACCTCCGGTAGGCGGGCACTGACAGAACTCAACCCCGAAGGGGGTTGAATGTGAACGAGTTCGCGGACAGGTATGCCGGGAGCGCACATTCAACCCCCTTCGGGGTTGGTTTTCTCTGGGGCCTCTGTCCGGAGGTTCCCTTCGGTCACCTCCGGCTATTCACGTTCATCCCCTCCGGGGAAGTACCACCCGCACACAGGAGCGGATTCGCTTCATTGGGAAATGTTCTAAAGCTGTTTTGCGCCGCGCTTCCGGAGCTGCTCGATGACCGTGCGGAGTTCCTCGGCGCGGTCCTTGGGCATGACGAGGACGGCGTCGGGCGTGACGACCACCACGAGGTCTTTCGCGCCGAGAACGGCCACGGCCCGGTCGTCCCCCCCGGCCTCGTGGTAGACAACGCAGTCCTTGCAGTCCGCCAGCAGCGGGTCGCCCTGGGTGACGTTGCCGTGCTTGTCCGCGCCGCGCAGGCGGGCCAGTGCGGGCCAGGACCCGACGTCGTCCCAGTCGAAGGCGGCGAGGATCATGGACACCCTGCGGGTCTTCTCCATGAGCGCGTAGTCAATGGAGATGGAGGGGAGCCGGGAGAAGAGCTCGGCGGCGGTGTTGCGGTCGTTCTGGCGGAGGGCGGCGGCCATCTCGCGGACGGCGCGGGCGTGCTCCGGCGCGGCGGCCTCCAGCTCGCGCAGGAACACGTCGAGCCGCCAGAAAAACATGCCGCTGTTCCAGAAATACCCCCCGGCGGTGATGTAGCGCTCCGCCGTGGGGAGGTCGGGTTTCTCGTGGAAGGCCAGCACCCGGGCCGTGCTCAGCTGCCCCGGCTTGGTGTCCGTCTGGATGTAGCCGTAGCCGGTGGACGGGTGGGTCGGCGGGATGCCGATGGTCACGAGGGTGTCGGTGCCCTCGGCGGCCTTGACGGCCGCGGCGAGGGTGCGCCGGAAACCGTCGGCGTCGCGCACGGCGTGGTCCGCCGTGAGCACCGCCATCACCAGCTGGTCCGGCGGCGCGGCGTGGCGCGCGAGGAGCGAGGCCGCCGCATAGCAGAGACACCCGGCGGTGTTCCGGCGGCAGGGCTCCACAAGGATGTTGTCCGGCGGAAGCTCGGGGGTTTCGCGGCGGATGGCGTCGGCCAGCTCGCCGCTCGTCTGCACATAGACCTGCCGCGGCGGGATGAGCGGCGTGACGTGGTCCAGCGCCTCCTGGAGCATGGACCGGTCCGGGTTGACCAGCCGCAGGAGCTGCTTGGGCCGGTTCGCGCGCGACACGGGCCAGAAGCGCTCGCCCGAGCCGCCCGCCATGATGACCGCGACATGCAGCATGCGTGTCAGTCTCCCTTCTTGCCGGTTTTCGCGCCCGAGAACGGCGCCATGGCCTCCAGCAGGACCTGCTGGGTGTCCTCGTCGAACTGATTATAGGTGTCCGGCTCCGCCACGACAAACCGGTCCCCGGCGTTTGCCGCGGCATAGGCGCCCGCAACGGTCTTGCGGAAGGCGGCGAAGGGCGCTGCCGGGGCGAAGCGGTCGAAGACGGGATGCAGCACCACCAGCGGTTTCGGCGCGAAGGCCGCGCAGATTTGGTCGAGGTCGTAGGGCACCGTTTGCTCCGCGCCGGCGTACAGCCCGAGACGCGGCAGCAGCAGGCTCTCCTGCGCCCACCGGCGGACCCCGCCCGTCTCCATCTCATCCGTGTCGAGGCGGAAGGGGAGGGGGGGCGCGGCCAGGGCCAGCCCGGCGATGCGGTTGTCGAGGGCGGCCACATGCAGGGCCAGCAGCGCGCCCTGCGCGTAGCCGACGGCCCACACGTTGCCCGTGTCAATGTAGGGAATTTCCGCCATCGCGTCGAGCGCCGCCCGCGCGTCGCGCGCCATCTTGCCCAGGAGCGACCAGCCCGGGTGGCGGTCGTAGAAGCCCTCAATCTCCAGCACCCGCGCGCCCGTGCCGACGGCATCGAAGCAGCACACCGCGTAGCCCGCGCGGGCGAGGTTTTTGTGGGGCGGCTCGCCCCGGCGGTACGACGGGTTGTAGCCGCCGGGGATGGCGTGCGGCCCGAGCCACAGAATCGCCGGAATCTTCTTCCCCGCCTTCACCGTGCCCTTCGGCGCGTAGATGTCGAGATTGATGTACTCGCCGAAGACGACGGTTTCCTTCTCCACCCCGGGGATCAGGTCGCCCCGGTTGAACAGCGCCTGCACGTGCGGCGCCTGCACGCCGTAGGTCATGTTCGCCGTGGACGCCTGCGGCGGCGCTTCGCCCATCATTCCCTCCACGGCGGCGCGCAGGGCGGGCATGCCCGCCCCGTCGTCGGCCGTCGGAATCTCCGGCAGGCCGCCCGCGTTCGCGCGCCAGCCGTCCCAGTCCCACGGGAAGGGGAGCCGTTCGGGCACCGGCGCGCCCCTTCCGCGCAGGTGGTAGTCGCACCAGTCGAGGTACTTCTCGATGACGGCGGGCGCCGTCTCGTGGCCGGCCTCGCGCCACAGGATGGACACGTTCCCCGGCGCGCCCAGCAGTTCGTAGACCGGCTTTACGGCGCGGTACGTGTGCTGCATGGCCCAGCCGTGCTCCACGTCGTCGCTGAACGCGATGCTCAGGAGGCAGGGCCGTGGCGCGGACATCGCCACGAGGTGGTGCAGGTCCGCCGGGGCCTTGTGCTCGCGCCCGGCGAAGAAGCGCCAGCGCGGGTGGAACCAGTCTATGAAGGCGCGCGTGATGTTCTCGATGCCCTCGGCGAACTGGTGCTCGCCGCACAGGCGCGACGGCATGCACCCGCCGACGCCCGAGCTGCTCGAGATGACCGCCGCGAACCGCTCGTCCAGCGCGGAGCCCATGAGCGACGACTTGCCGTTGCGCGAGTGCCCCGTGAGCACCGCCTTCTTCGCGTCCGCCTCCGGCACCGTTTCCAGGTAGTCCAGGCAGCGTCCGGCCGCCCAGCCGCGCCGGCACAGCTTCGAGAAGTCATATTCCGGCCACGCCTCCAGGAAACTCGCCGTGTCGTCCCGCGAGTCCGCCCCCGCGTACACGCAGGCGAGGTATCCCCGGCGCACGGCGATGAGCGCCCAGCCGTTGTGGTTGTCCTGCGTCATGAACACCGGGAACGGCCCCGGCCCCGGCGGAAGGTACAGCTTCGCCCACAGGTGGGCCTTGTGCTCCGGGCCGAAGCGCAGGTTCACCTCGCGCACCCGCACCCCCGACGGCTCCGTGGACTCCGAGAGCACCTCCGCCTCCAGGTTGTCCGGCGCCGGCGGCACGCTCCCCAGAATCCAGTGCTGGAGCAGGCCCATCATCCGCGCCCGCTCCGCGCGCCACGCCTCCGGCGTCGTGATGTCCCGGCGCGCGCCGTCCACCAGCGGGTGCAGCGGCAGCGGCAGCGGCGCCTCCGACGGCATTGCGTCAAAATCCGGCACCGGCTCCCCCGACGCCTTCAGATACTCCG
The DNA here is from genome assembly GCA_012730045.1 of Candidatus Hydrogenedentota bacterium. Lineage (NCBI taxonomy): Bacteria > Pseudomonadati > Candidatus Hydrogenedentota > Candidatus Hydrogenedentota bacterium. The sequence goes on from JAAYBR010000042.1 coordinate 33,402, forward strand.
CAAACGGCTCGTGCTTCAGCAGCAGCGGCGGCAGCGCCGCCTCCGGGGCCGCGAACAACGCGCACCCCGCCGTGAACACCATCGCGGAAAACAGCATGTCAAATCCTCCAGGCAGGCACTCGGTTTACAGGGACAGCATACGTCACCCGCCCCGCAGGGGTCCAGCGGGCGCCGGGCCTCTGATCGAAGGGCAAGACGCCATGAGATCCGTAGTTGGGGCGAGAACGAGATGGCTTCAGGCGCTGTGCGCCTTCGCCATGACGCGAAAAGGCGCGTCACGGCGAGCCCCTGACCGCCCGGGGGCGGGAATTGTGCCCATGAAGCTATACGGATACGGGTGTCCTCTTCCTCTTCACCCCGGAGGGGTGAGGGCGATTAGCCGGTGGTTGAGCGAAGCGACACCACCGGGAGCGGGATCCTCCCCCTTTTTTCGGCACCCCGGAAGGGGTGCGGGACTCCGGGGTCAGCGGGAACCGATGCGTCCTGAACCCCTGCCGGGGTTCTCAAAGAAGGGAGGATGTCCTGCTGTCCGGTGGTGTCGCTGCGCTCAACCACCGGCTAATGTCCTGCATCCCTCCGGGATGCTCAAGACTTCCGCTTTCGGCCGTTTCCATGTTTGGGATTCGGGGGCGCGGGCGACCGGCACCCTTTGTCGCGGAAGAATACGTCTGCTTCATTAGCAGCGCAGCGCGGCCATCCCGTGCCCGGCGCGCCTTAGGTTCTCACGGCATCCTGTCCGGCGATTACCGGGGCGCCTATTCCGAAGAGGGGGAGGTGTTGCGCAGGAACACGGCCAGCGGCGCGGTGACGCTGGTGAGGTAGACGGGGTTCTGGCGGTGGTTGTCCTCGGGGTGGCGGCATTCCCAGGGGGCGCCGAAGGCGTCGCCCTTGCGGAAGTCGTCGGCGCGAAGCTGGCGGAGGTAGTCGCGCACGAGGGCGGCGGCGGCCTCCGGGTCCGCCTGGGCGGCGGCATGGGCCACCCAGCCGACGGGGGTGTCCCAGTAGGCGCCGTTCTGGTAGCGGTTGCGCGCGGCGAGGCACTTCTCCCAGACGGCCTTCTCGGAGTAGTCCAGGTCCTGGGGCACATGGCGGATGCCGCCCTCCCACGCGATGGTGCCGTCGCGGAGGGCTTTAGCCAGGGCCGCGCAGGCGCGTTGGGCCGGTTCCCCGGTCACCGCGCCGGTCCATACCGAGAACGCGGTGCCCCAGACATCCGGCTGGGCGCTGGTGCCGGTGCTGGCGGCGAACCATCCGTCGAGCCGCTGGAAGACCCTTGGGAGGGCTTCGGCAATGCGGGCGGCGTCGGCGCGGTAGAATGCCTCGCGGTCGGGCTGTCCGGCGGGACCGGCCATGTCGGCCATCTCCCCGGCGGCGCGGTGCTTGAGGACGGAGCAGAAGAGCAGGTCGCCCGTGTGCGTGACCGTGTCGAAGAAGCCGAAGTTCACGCCCCGGTTCTCCGCGCCCACACGGACCAGCCCCGTGCCGGGGTCGGAGGGGGGCATGGCGTAGGCGGCCTCCAGCCGCGCGAAGAGCGTCTTTCCCCGGTGCTCCTGCCGCAGGAAGGCATCCTCCCGGGCGGCGCGCTGGAACTGTCGCGCCATGTGGATGAAGAAGTATTGGTCGTCAAGGCAGGGGAGGATGCCCCATTGCTCGCCGCCCTGCTTCCCGTAGTCCTCCAGGATGCCGGGGAAGTAGATGGGCACCCCGCCGAAGGAGATATGGTCCGGGATGGACCCGGCGGGCAGGCGGCTGCCCGTGGGCAGGACGGTCTCACCGTCCACCTGGTGCGCGGCGGCCACAGTCAGGGCGTGGCGCTGCTCCTCCAGCGGGACCCCGCCGGACTCGAGAGACATGGCGTAGTCCCGAATCCAGTAGGCGGGGTAGGCGTTGCGCCCGCCGGGGCGGATCAGGGTGCCGCCGGAAGTGTTTGGCCCGATCCCCGCGACCGTCTCCCCGGGCCGCACCCGCGACGCCTCCAGCGTGGCGTCGGCCAGTTCCCGGAGGAAGGCCACATCCTCCGGAGCGATGAGGGGCGTTTCAGCGTGCGCGGTGCAGCCCGCCGCGAGGAAGAGGGGAATGAGCAGGGCGCGCATGGGGCTACCTCCCGGCGGGTTCGGTTTCGCCGCAGGTGGTGTACATTTCGGGATAGAGCGGTAGCAGGAGGGAGGCCACGCGCTTGTACGGGCGCAGAAACTTGACCCCGTCGAAGGCGGCGAGGACGAGCTGCTGGTTGGCCTGGGGGGTGTAGTCCGTGAAGGCCCCCGTGACGTCTCCCCTCGCCGGGGCGTTGACGTCCAGCATTTGCACCGGCGAAGCGCAGGCGTAGTCGAAGGCCTTCGCGTCCACCGTGCGGATGTCCTCGCGCGACAGGGTCCGGTAGTGGATGCGGCGTGACGGGATGTCGTACACGATCCGCCACTGTGTGGTATCCTGGGCCACATCGTCCAGGATGCGGAAGGCGCCTGCCACGGCGTGGTCGGCGTTGCCGGACTGATATTTTGCCACGCCATCGGCGGCGCGCACAAAACGCGCCTTGGACCCCTCGCCCCCGGGCAGGGTGTCCCTGCCGCCGAACAGGCTGTACCCGCCCAGGTCCTCCAGATGCTCGCGGTAGCCGTTGTTCGCCAGCACTTTGTGCGGCAGCCCCGCGCCGTGGTGGCAGACTGTCTTTCCGTCCACCACCTCCACCGCCGCGGCGTTGCCGGAGGCGTCCGCCACGAGATAGTGCAGGTCCGTGCCCACCTCGTTGAAGATGGCGGCGTCCTGCGCGTGCGCGATGACCTCGGCCACGGTGGCGTGGCAGTCCAGCTGCTGCTGGATCCACTGGAGGTTGCCCACGGCGGGCCGCCCGCCGGGGTCCGAGTGCGCCGGCTGGTCCGTCACCATCACCTCCACCACCAGCCCCGCCTCGTTCATGCCGCCGCAGGGGAACTCCCGGGCGATCTGGTTGAACGTTACGCTGCCGTATTTGGAGGTCCACTCGGCGGGCGGCGCGGACACGGGGTTCAGCAGCACCGCCGTCTTGCGCACCCCCCGCTTGTTCACAAAGAGCGCCGCGCTCTCCACGCTCCAGTCGTAGTTCCGGCCGAAAACCGGCGCGCCGCCGTTCTCCAGCACGAAGGTGGTGCAGGGGTGGGCGGCGGACGCCGCCAGCAGCACCGCCAGCAGGGCGGCGGTCGCGCCCCGTATACTCACACGCATTCGGGAATCCTCCGTTCCGTTTGGGCAAGCATAGCATGAAAAACGCCCCCGGCGGCTGGAGGAGGACCGCCGGGGGCGCGCATGGGGGGGACTACTTGCCGCCGTTCAGGCCCAGCATCAGAATCCAGACAAACATAGTCGCCCAAATCTGGATGAAAAGGGCGCCCGCGTCATCATCGGCCCGGGCCACGCGGACCGGTTTGCTGTGGGGTGTGAGGTGCTTCATGTCCGGCTCCTTTCCCGTTTCGCCTATTGGTTCATCCAATCGCTCTGCCCATAGATACCGTCAGAATCGAGAAGTGTTACCACATTGAAGGGAACCATGAAGCAAGCCGCACTATTTCTCCGGCCATGCCCGCAGGAGCATCACGCCGTGGCGGGGAAGGGTGCCCGCCGCGAAGGACCCCTCGAATGTGCCCAGGTCCTTCTGCCGCCAGAGGTCGCGCAGGCGGTATTTGCCCGCGAGCCCCGCCTCTTCCCAGGAAAAGGCCATGTCCTGCGCCATCTCGCCGGCATTGAACAGGCCAATGGCAACGGATCCGTCCTCCAGGGGTTTGGTCCACACCTCCCGTTCCCCGTCCACATGGACGGGGTATCCCTGCTTCCCGAGGACATCCTGGTCAATCTCGATGACTTCGGGGTTGCAGAGCACATTGAGGGTGAATGCGTCCAGCTGGGTCATGTCGCCGCTGTAGAAGAGGGGGGCGGCCATGAGACACCAGAGGGACATGTAAGAGTACTGCTCGCTGGGGGTCAGCGGACAGGGCGTCGGCTCGCCGTTCTGGCGCGCATCGCCCACCCAGCCGATCTGGAGGTAGTCCGGGTCGTTCCACGCGCCGGGCCGGGCGTACTGGTGGTGCTCGGCGTTGCGCCGGGCGACGGCGTGGTAAACGTTCAGTTCAAAGCCCAGGTCGCCCGCCGTGCGCCAGCAGTGGCCGCCGACCTCCCCGCCCCAGGTCCACACGTTGCCCATGCCGTACTGGCAGAGGTTGAACACGATGTCCCGCTCCTGTTCGCGCAGGAGGGCGGACATTTGGCGGTAGGGTATCTTCAGCTTTTCGGCCTCGTCCCCCTTCTCCTTTCGGGCGATGTCGCCGTAGGAGCACCAGTCGTACTTCAGGAAGTCGAAGCCCCAGTCGGAGAAGGTTTTCGCGTCTTGGGCCTCGTGCTGGTAACTTCCGGTGAACCCGGCGCAGGTGAGCGGCCCGGGGGAGATGTAGGTGCCCGCGCGGAGCCCCTTGGCGTGGATGTAGTCCGTGAGGCCGCGCATGTCCGGGAAGTGGGCGTTGGCGAGGAGGACGCCGTTCTCGTCTCGCGCCGGGCCGACCCGCAGGGGGTCCCTGTGTTTCGGGGCGTTCATCCAGCAGTCGTCAATGTTCACATACATGTAGCCGGCGTCGGCCATGCCCGTGGCCACCAGGATGTCCGCCGCCTCGCGCATCATGGCGTCTGTAATGCGGTCGTAATGGGCGTACCAGTGGTTCCAGCCCATGGGCGGCGTCAGGGCCAGGGTGTCGCCCACAACAAGGCGGAAGGGGCGCTCCGCCTTTCCCTTCGCGTTCTCCGCCCGGAGCGTCATGTCCCAGGGGCGCTTTTCCTCCGAGGCGACCGTTCCCGTGATAATGCCCGTGTCGGCGTCCAGCGCAAGGCCCTCCGGCAGGCCGTCGGCGGCGAAGCGCATGGGCCGCCCGCCCGTGGCCGGAATCCGGTAGAGGAACGGCGCGCCCGGCGTCACGCCGAAGACGCGCGGACCGTTGATGCGCGGCTCCGCGGGCGGCGGCGGCGTCAGGAGGTAGGGCTCCTCCGGGGGCCGGGGCACCACCTTAGGGGACTCTCCCTCCGTCTCGAAGAACGCGTCGGCGAGGTCGAGGTGGTCGAAAGTGTTCTTGTCCCCGGCATCACCCATGGAGAAGGTCATGGAGCGCACGCCGGACAGAGGGAAGTCTATTTTCATGGGCGCCCCGCCCCCGCGCATCACGCCGCTGTCGAACACCCTCGCGCCGTCGGCGAAGATGGTCAGGGTCACCGTGCCCCGGTCGCCGACCCCGCCGTCCACGCCCGTCAGTGCGGAGAACCGCGAGGCGCTTCCATCCAGTTCGATAAAGAAGGTTCCCGGAGTGTGCAGCCCGACACCGCGCTCATATGTCTTGCCGCCGAGGGTAAGCGGCTTCTTGGCGACGGACTGTCTCGCCTGGGGTTCCCCCCATCCCTGCCGGATGGGCGACAGGTCGAGTTCGTCCATGAATATCCGGTTGGGGGCCGCGGCGGCGCACAAGCCCGTGAGGCACAACAGGGCCAGACCTGTGAGAAAAGGCTTCATTCAGCGCTCCTTCCTGGTTTGGCGGCGGGGGCGCGCCCCCTGCGGCACGGCCGCATTTTCGCAGAGCGGCATATCCAATGCAAGCGGCCCGCGCCTTTTGACCCCCGGCCGGGGATTTCGGTATAGTCATGCTTCCCGAAACCGGTGTCTTGCGCCGTGAGAGGGCGGTCGCCGCGTCAAACCCCAGATTCGCCGGAGAGCCCCATGTCCGTTCTAATGAAAACCATTGTCGATTTCAAAATCCGCTGGGCCTTTTTCCCCCTGTTTTACGCACTGCTGCTGCTGTCGGCGTGGGTGATGGGGGTGTTCGCGGAGGGCGAATGGTATCCCTGGCTGCTGCTCTTCGCTGTCGCCGCGTCGGTCGACCGCAACACCGGCACCGTCGGCGGGATGTTCCGCCGCGTCGGGGCGCTGGTCACCCTGTATGCCCTGCTGTGCGTCGTGGTCGGGGTGATGTCGTTCTTCATCGAGGTCAAATGGACGGTGGGGCTTTTCCTGTTGACGGCGGCGACGATTGTCGAACGCGAGACGGACTGCGCCAAAGACGTTCTTTTCCGCTGGGGGCTCTTTCTGGGGCTTTTCGGGCTTCTTTACCAGTTCACCTACACCATGGGTGTTTTCGTGGACGCCCCGTGGGACATTCAGGTGCTGCTGTGGGGCAATCCCGACCGGTACATTCCCGTGCTGGACGAACTGGTGATTCTCTGCACCGATTTCGACACCTATCTGGTCGTGCTGGTGCTGCTCTGCTGGCAGATCGGGTATTACATCTGCCGGGGGCGGGCGGGGCGCCAGGCCGTCCTGGCGAAGGTCTTCCACGGGCTGGGAATTGCCGCCGGCTTATGGCACCTGGCGGGCCTCTTTCTTCACAAGAAGGCCATTTTCTGGTGGCCGGAGTACGAGTACACCCTGGTGTTCATCCCGCTGGCCGCCGCCTTCTACGCGGCTTTCTACTTCATGGGGCGGCTCTATGTCCGCATGCGGGACGAGGACCAGCGCCTGCTGGCGCGCGCCTTCTGGCTCGTCCTGCTCGCCGTGGTGTTCACGAACGTCATCGGCGAGGACAACATTAAGGCCACGGTGCAGCGGCACCGTCCGCTGCATGACACCTACTCGGAATGGAACGGCGCGGTGCGCGTCATGAACGATGAGATCGTGCGGGGCAGCTATTCCTACATCTCCGGGCACGCGTCGTCGTTCTTCACCATGCTTGCGGTGTACTTCTGGGCGCTGCGCTCGCGGAAACTCGGCGCCGCGCTGCTGGCCTGGGCGGCCTTCCACGCCTTCACCCGCATCTACACGGCGGCGCATTTCCCCTACTGCACCCTCATGGGCTCCCTCTTCGGCTTCACCGTGGCCACCATGATCTGGTTTATCCTCGTCAAAGACCGGCGGAGGATTGGGGGCGGTGACCAGAACGCATCAGTCTGACCGTTTTGCGGCGCTCCGGACGCGTTCCAGCACGGAATCCATTCGTCCAGCTGCCGCGTCCGGCACCCCTTTCACCGCCAGGAAGTCGGCGCGTTCAGTCTGCCCGTTGGGTTTCCCCCAGCCGTGGGCGTCGAAGACGCCGAGCGGGGTGAGCCCCGCGGCCTCGACCTCCTTTGCCAGCCAGTCCAGGGGATAGGCGCGTTCCTGGGTGATCTGGCCGTCCCGTCCATCGCCGAAACAGATGCGCGTGGTGCACATCCGGGTGGCGGGGTCGTAGTCGTTTTCCCAGGTGACGCCCAGACCGTCCGCATCGTCGGTCCAGGTCTTGCCGGCGTAGTACTCCGTCATCATGAACTCGGTGACCACGTCGAAATAGACCATTCCACCGGGGCGGAGGGCCGCCGTGAACGAGGCGAGAGCCGCCCGCACGTCCTCCGGCGCCAGCAGGAAGTTCAGGGAGTCGAACAGGCAGGTGATCATGCCGACGGATCCGTGGAAGGGCAGGCGGCGCATGTCGGCGACGGCGAGGGGGAAGGGCCCCCGGGCGGCGCGCCCCTCGCGGAGCATGGCGGGGGAGAGGTCCACGCCCACGATGGGCCAGCCGGCCCCGTCGAGCATTTCCATCAGCACGCCCGTGCCGCAGCCGACGTCCAGGTGGACGAAGGGGCGCGGGATGAGGACGGCGAGCTCCCGGACGGTTTTGGTCCAGCGGGTGTAGCAGACGTGCTCCATCATGGCGTCGTAGTGCGGGGCGATGACGGCCAGCGGGTCCGGGATGCTCATGCCGGGGGGTGTCCCCTCAGCCAGAAAAGGGTGGCGGCGGTGTTGGGGTCCGTCACCTCCTTTGCCCGGCCGAATTCGACCTTTTTCCCGAACACATAGAGCACGGCGGGGCCAAATCCGGATTTCCGAAGGATGTCGCGGGCCTCGGCGGCCTCGGGGTAGTCGCGGGAGGGCTCGGAGAAGTCCGCAACGCACAGTCCCTGCGCCAGCCGGCCCATGCCCGGGCGGCCGGTGGTGTGCCAGCAGATGGCCTCGTGCACGTCGTCGGAGACGCCGAACTCCTCGCGGCAGATTTCGGCCGCGACGGGGCCGTGCAGCAGGAGGGGCTTTGCGAGCTGCGCCTCGCCCATCGGGATCCGCCGGGCGCGTGCCTCGGCCAGCAGCTCCTCCTTTTCCATGCCCCGCGCCAGGTCGTGCAGCAGGCCCGCGGCCACGGCCTCGTCGTGGTCAAGTCCGGCGCTTTCGGCGAAACTGGAGAAGTACTCGGCCACAAAGACCGAGTGCATGACCCGCTTCTCCCCGAGGGTTTGGCGGATCCGGGCCAGAAACTCGCGGGAGCGCTCAGCCTTGGCCACGGGCATGATAGAGGCCTTTCTCGCGGATGACGCGCAGCGCGCCGGGGGGCACCAGTCCGGAGACGTCGTCCCCCGCGGCGAGGCGCTCGCGGACTTCTGTGGAGGACAGCGGGTCCTCCTCGAAGGGGAGCAGCGTGGCGCGGCCGCACAGGAGCGGCGGCAGGGGGCGCCCGCAGCGGGGGCGGCACACCACCAGCAGCCGCGCCAGATCCAGGATCACGCCGGGTTCCCGCCACTTGGGCAGGTCCAGCGCGGAGTCGTAGCCGAGGATCAGAAAGAGCGCCGCCTCCGGGTGCCGGGCATGCAGGGCGCGCAGGGTGTCGGCCGTGTACGACGGGCCGGAACGGTCCATCTCCAGGCGGCTCGCCTCAAACCCCGGCTCGTCCGCGACGGCTGCCGCCACCATTTCCAGGCGGTCCTCCGCACACGCGGCCACCTCGCCGGACTTGTGCGGGGGCACGTTGGCCACCATGAACAGGACACGGTCGAGCCCGGCGGTGTCGCGGGCGGCGCGGGCGACGCGCAGGTGCACCGCGTGCACGGGGTCGAAGGTGCCGCCGAACACGCCGATGTTCGGCGGACTAGCCACGGATCTGGCCCGTTCCGCGGCAGACGAACTTCAGGGAGGTGAGGCCCTCCAGGGCCATCGGGCCGCGGCAGTGCAGCTTGCTGGTGCTGATGCCGATCTCGGCGCCCATGCCGAACTCGAAGCCGTCCGTGAACCGCGTGGAGGCGTTCACGTACACCGTGGCGCTGTCCACCTCGTCCAGGAAGCGCTCCGCCGCCGCGTAGCTTTCGGTCACGATGGCGTCGGAGTGGTGCGACCCGTACCCGTTGATGTGCGCGATTGCCTCGTCCAGCGAGGACACCACGCGGATGGAGAGAATCTTGTCCAGATACTCCGTGGTCCAGTCCTTCTCCGCGGCCGGCGCGCAGTCAATGAGCTGGGCGGTCCGCTCGCAGCCCCGCAGCTCGCAGCCGCCTTCGCGCAGTGCCCGGGCCAGTTCCGGCAGGAGCATGGGCGCCGCCGCCTCGTGGACCAGCAGGGTCTCCATGGCGTTGCACACGCCGGGCCGCTGGAGTTTGGCGTTCATGACGATGCGGAGCGCCATTTCGGGGTCGGCGTCCTCGTGGAGGTAGGTGTGGCACACGCCGTCCAGGTGCGCCACCACGGGGATCCGGGACTCCTCGTAGATGCGCGCGATGAGGCTCTTGCCGCCGCGCGGGATGATCACGTCAATGTGCCGGTCGAGCTGGAGCATTTCGCCCACCGCCGCCCGGTCCGTGGTGCCGATGATCTGCACCGCATCCTCCGGCGCGCCCGCCTCCCGCACGCCCTCGCGGAAGAGTTCGGCGATGACCACGTTGGAGTGGATGGCCTCGGAGCCGCCGCGCAGGATGGTCGCGTTGCCGGACTTCAGGCAGAGCGCCGCCGCGTCGGCGGTCACGTTGGGCCGGCTCTCGTAGATGATGCCGACCACGCCCAGGGGCTGGCGGATCTGCGCGATGCGCAGGCCGTTGGGGTGGACGTACTGGTGGACGATGTCGCCCACGGGGTCAGGCAGGGCCGCGACGATGTCCAGCCCCTCCGCCATGGCCCCGATCCGCTGGTCCGTCAGCTCCAGCCGGTCGAGCATGGCGGCCGAGAGGCCCTTGGCGCGCCCGGCCTCGAGGTCCTTCGCGTTCTCCGCCTGGATGCGGGCCTTTCCGGCGCGCAGGCGCGCGGCGGCGCGGCGCAGCGCGTCGTCCTTCACGGCGCGCGACAGGGACCGCAGGGTGTCCGCCGCCCCGCGGGCGTTGCGCCCGATGCTCTCCAGCTCCTCACGCAATGTCATGGCGTGTCTCCCGTGCTTTGCGGCCTAGAGGAGGACCAGGTTGTCCCGGTGGACCACCTCGTCAAAGTCCTTGTGTCCCAGAATCTCGGCGATGTCGCCGCTCCTGTGGTGCATGATCTGCCGGATGTCCGCGCTTCCGTAGTTGGTCAGCCCGTGGGCGATGAGCGCGCCCGACGGGTCGAGGATGCGCACCGCCGCCCCGGCGTCAAAGTTTCCCTCCACGGCGGTCACGCCCGCGGGGAGCAGGCTGCGGCCCCTTCCGAGCAGGGCCTCGCGCGCGCCCTCGTCCACCTGCAGCGCGCCCCGGGCGCTGCGCCCGAAGGCGATCCACCGCTTGCGCTGCGAAAGGGCGCTCTTCGAGGGGAGGAAACGGGTGGCCGGAACGGCCCCTGTCAGGACGCCGTGCAGGATGTTCTCGCGGGTGCCGTTGGCGATGATGCAGGTGACCCCGGCGGCGGTGGCGATCTTCGCCGCGTCCAGCTTGGTGCGCATGCCGCCGGTGGAGGCGACGCTGCCCGCCCCGCCCGCGCAGGCGAGGAGTTCGGGGGTGATCCGCTCCACAGTCTCAATGAGGCGGGCACCCTTGCAGGTGGCGGGGTTGCCGTCGTGCAGGCCGTCCACATCCGTGAGGATGACCAGCGTGTCCGCGTCTATCTTCGCGGCGATCTTGGCGGCCAGCGTGTCGTTGTCGCCGAAGCGCAGCTCCTCGGTGGCCGTCGTGTCGTTCTCGTTGATGATGGGGATGACCCGCCTCATGGCGAAGAGGGACGTGAGGGTGTTGCGGATGTTGAGGTAGCGGCGCCGGTCGTCCAGGTCGGACTGCGTCAGCAGGATCTGGGCGGTGGTCAGCTCCGGGTTGAAGGTCTGCGTGAGCACCTCGTAGTAGTGCATGAGCCGGGCCTGGCCCACCGCGGCGACGGCCTGCTTCTGGGGCAGGAGGGAGGGGCGCCGCTCCATGCCCAGCACGTTCATGCCGCAGCCGACGGCGCCGCTGCTCACGACGACGATGTCGAGGTCGTGGTTGGCCTTGAGGTCGCAGAGCTCCCGGACCATGGCCTCCATGAAGTGGCCCTCGAAGGCCTGCCTCCCCGTCAGGAGGTTGGTGCCGATCTTCACGACCAGCCGCTTGAGTGTGCCTTTGGGTATTTCCATGCGCTCATCCACCCCCGGCCGCGCGCCGGATCAGTCCGGCCGGTATTCCAAGTCCACCCCGCCGATGCGGACGATCTGCCCCTCGGCGGCGCCCATGCGCTTGAGGGCGCTCAGCACGCCCAGCTTCTTCAGCCGGCGGTGGAGGTGCTCCACGGCCTCGTCGTTCGAGAACTCCGTCATGTTCACCGCCCGCACCGGGCCCTCCCCCGTCACCTCGAATCCCTGCGGGATCCGCTGGACGGAGAACGGCGCCTGGTAAGTATATTCCCGGACGGGCACCGATGCATCCTCCTCCGCTTCATCGTCCACCCGGCGCGCGGCCTCCACCTCTTTCCAGACCACCTCGAGGAGTTCGTCCACCCCCTGCCGGGCCGCGCCGGAGAGCAGCAGGGCGCCGGGGACCTTCTTGGCGAGTTTGGGGTACCGCTCGCGGTTCTCCGTAACGTCCGCCTTGTTGAAGGCGATGAGGAAGGGCTTTTCGGACAGCGGGACGCTGTGGGCGCGCAGCTCCGCCTTGAGGATGCTCAGGGTCTCCAGGGGGGCCGGGTCGCCCAGGTCCACGAGGAAGAGCAGCACCCGGGTGCGCTCGATGTGGCGCAGGAAGTCGAGTCCCAGCCCCTTGCCCTCCGACGCGCCCTCGATGATGCCCGGAATGTCCGCCACGGTCATGACCCGGTGGTCGGACAGCGCCACCACGCCCAGGTTTGGCGTGAGGGTGGTGAAGGGGTAGTCGGCGATTTTCGGCCGCGCCGCCGAGATCACAGAGAGCAGGGTGGACTTGCCCGCGTTGGGCAGGCCGACCAGCCCGACATCGGCGATGAGCTTCAGCTCCAGCAGGTACTCCCGCTTCTCCCCCGGGGCGCCCTTCTCCGCGAAGTGCGGCGCACGGTTGGTCGGGGTCGCGAAGCGCGCGTTGCCCCGGCCGCCGCCGCCGCCGCGCGCGGCGAGGAACTGGGCGCCCTCCTCGGTCAGGTCGGCGAGGATCTCCCCGGTGGCGAATTCGCGCACCACGGTCCCGCAGGGCACCTGGACGTGGATGTCCTCGCCCTTTTTGCCGTGGCGGTCCTTTCCCTGGCCGTGGCCGCCGCTGTTGCCCACCCAGTGCGCGTGGTAGCGCAGGTCCAGCAGCGTGTTGAGCCGTCCGGTCGCGGTGAACCAGACATGGCCGCCGTCGCCGCCGTCGCCGCCGTTGGGGCCACCCAGGGGCACGAAGGCCTCGCGGCGGAAGCTCATGCAGCCGTTTCCGCCGTCGCCCGCCGTGGCTCTGGCTCTCACATGGTCTACAAACACAGGGAAACCTTTCCCGCCCCGCCGCCGCGCGCCTGCGCCGCGGAAAGGCGTGATGCTAAAACAAGGACACCCTCAAGGGGCTGAGGGTGTCCGGAAGCGTCTTCATTTTCCAAACGGTGCGGAGCGCGCCCCGCGCCCGGTCACTCGGCTGCGGGGACGACGATGTCCACGCACTGGCGGCCCTTCTTGTAGAAGCGGAACCGCACAACGCCGTCGGCCGTGGCGAAAAGGGTGTGGTCCTTGCCCACGCCGCAGTTCTCGCCGGGGTGGACGCGCGTGCCGCGCTGCCGGATGATGATGTTGCCCGCGACCACCTTCTGGCCGCCGTACTTCTTGACCCCGAGCCGCTGCGCGTTGCTGTCGCGGCCGTTACGGGAGCTTCCGCCCGCCTTCTTGTGTGCCATGTCGTCTCTCCTTTATCGCTGGATTTTCTGGATGAGCAGCTCGGTGTACATCTGGCGGTGGCCCTGCGTGCGCTCGTAGCCTTTCCGCTTCTTGTACTTGTACACCCGGATCTTCTTGGCCAGGCCGTGGCCCGCCACCTGCGCGACCACCTTCGCGGAGGCCAGCGCGTCCGCGCCGGCCGTGACGGCGCCGGCGTCGGCGACCAGGGTCACCTCGTCCAGCTCCACCAGGTCGCCCACGGGCTTGTCAATCTTTTCCACGCGGATGAGGTCGCCCTCGTCCACCTTGTACTGTTTTCCGCCGGTCTTCACCACTGCATACATGGTTCGTGTCTCCGCTTGTCATTTCACCGCGGCCGCCCCCCGGGGCGCCGCGCAAAGGCCGCTATTCCGTCCGCCGGGCGTGCGCCGCGGCATGTCGCGCCGCCGCCCAGGCAAGAGCCTCCATTTTCAACTCGTACACCGCCGACAGCGACGCCAGCCAGCTCGACCGCGGGTTGTCCGGCGACGGCCGGTTCGCCGTGATCGCCGTCAGCTCGCCAAACGCGCCCCGCGCGTGGATCTCGTGCGAGTTCGTCGTCGCCGCGGGGTCCGCAATCACCCGCACCGTCGTCCGCTCGGGGCCGATCCCCGCCAGACTCAGCGCCGCCGCCACGTTCACATTCGCCGGAAACGCCTTCACCGCGTCCAGCGCGCTGCCCTCAAACACAATGTACGGCTCCGTGAGCCCGTCCAGCGTGATGCCGTGCTCCACCAGGAAGGGCGCGCCCGCCAGCCCGCGCGGCGGCTTCCGCGTCGTCAGCGTCACCTCGTCCACCCCCGCCTGCATCGCCGCGCGGACCCCGTCCAGGCCGCAGATCGCGCCCGACGGCATCCGCACGATGATGTTCGCGTCCCGCGCGTCCTCCAGCACCTCCAGGTTCAGCATCAGCCCGGACACGCTCATCACCAGGCAGTTGCGCCGGTGCTTCGCGGACAGGCGCACCACGTCCGGAACCGCCGCCGCCACGGCGCTCTCGACCACAAAGTCGGCGCCGGCGACCGCATCTTCCAGCGTCATCACCTCGGCATTCAACTTGAACCGTTCGCGCAGACCCTCCGCGCGTTGCGCGTCGCAGTCATGCAATGTCACAATCTCGGCGGCAATGCCGCCGCCGCACACCGCCCGGCAAAGCTCGGAGGCGATATTGCCGCATCCGACGATGCCGACTCGCATCTTGGTCATGGTTCCTCCGGAACCGCGTGCGCCGCAGGTACTTCCCAGCGCTAAAAAACAGGCAACCGCCTCCTCGATGGGGAGCGGCCGCCAATACCACCGGGTAAAAAAGACGCCATTCAGGCGCATCGGGAACGAAAGAATACCATACGCCCCCGGAGTGTGTCAAAAAGAATCCCCCGCGGCGGACCGCGACACGCGGCGGCTTCATGCCCACGAAGGGCGCGGCAAGCGGCGCCCCTACATGCCCGCGCCCTGGGTATCCGCACGTGGGGGCGCCGCTTGCCGCGCCCTCTTCCACCCAGCGGCCCACACCCGTGGGACGCCGCTGGCCGCGTCGGCCGGAGCCTTGGCGGGCACGCGATGGCGTCGCAGGATGCTTTTGTGCCGCCGGCGTCTCGCCGGCCTTGTCTTTGGGTGCCCGCCACCGCCCCGAAGAACGCGCCTGGAAGGCGCGGCTACGTTTCCGCCGCCGCCAGCCCCCCCGCCACACCCCCCAGAAACCCCCGCCGACTCAGTCGGTCAAGGTCACCCTGCATGGTCAAGCTCCTCATCGGTTGCGGTCGCTCCAAGCATTAATTAAGGACACTCCGCACCCCCGGGATATTTCACGCGGGCCCGCGACGCACCAAGCCGCCCCCCCCCTGGGAACGCCGATCCCCCGATCGGCCCTTCCTGCCCTTCTCCGTGGGTTCCGTGGCTCCGTGGTGAAAGACCGGCCTTCCCCTCTCCGCCGCTGGGCCGCTGCTCGTCAGCCCTTTACTTTAAACCGGCACCCGTTGACCTTGAAGTTGCTGCATGCCGTGAACGTGCCGTAGCGCCCCGTCTTTGCCACGAGTTGCCCGCCGCACTTCGGGCAGACGCCCTGCGCGATGGCGTCGGCAGTTTCCTGCTCCCGGGCGGCGACGCGGCGTTTCACTGAGCCCACGTGCGCCTTGCGGCGAACCGGGTCGGTGATGTTCGCGGCCTCGATGCGGCGGCTGATCTCGTCGCGGGTCTGCGGGCTCATCATGGGGGTCGCCTTGGTCATGACGGTCTGGACAAGCTCGGAGGTCATGACCACCAGACCGGGCGGCACGTCCACCTTGAGCGTGGCCGTCCGCATGAAGACCACCAGGGGGAACATCGGCGCCTCGCCGAGGTTGCCGAGGGCCGTGCGCAGCGCCTGGACATGCCCGTAGTTTTGGCGCAGCGGGTTATGCAGGGGGTATTTCTGTCCGTGGTTGTAGATGGTCCACTGCGGCGCGTTCTCCCTGCCGTAGATTTTCCCGCTGATGTTCTTCGTCTCGAGCACGAACACGCCGAACCGCGACACAACCACATGGTCAATCTGCGTCGTGCCGTCCCGGGACTCCAGCATCAGGTCGTGGAACACCCGGTACTCCTGCGGGTCCAGCCCCTCCAGCAGTATCCGGACGCGCCGTTCGCCGAAGTGCCCGAAGGCCCGGGCCTGGTAGACCGACATCAGCTTCATCAGCACGGCGGAGACGACTATCACGACGATGGACAGGCCAATCACGAGGTTCATCCGTCACCTTTCCCTTTGGCGCCCCTTTTTCCCGGCTGACCGGGGCGGTCTTTGCCCCTGTCTGCCGGGAAATGACGGCGTAATCTGCCACGGATGAAGCATCAAATGCCACAAATGAAGCTTCAAACGCGGCATATGAAGCTTCATCTGCCGCGAATGACCGTCATTTGTCCCGGATGAAACGTCATCTGAGGCAAATGAAGCCTCATCTGTCCCGGATGAAGCATCATCTACGGCATATGAAGCCTCATCTGTCCCGGATGAAACGTCATCTACGGCATATGAAGCCTCATCTGTCCCGGATGAAACGTCATCTACGGCAAATGAAGCATCATTTGCCTTGGATGATGCATCAGATGCGGCGTTTGAAGGAGGGGATGCGCCGTTTTACCCGGGGGAAACGGGAAAGGAGGACCCGCCGGGGCCGATTCGGGCGGGGGGTGTTTCCGGGGAAATGGCCCCCTCCTGGGAACGCCAATCTCCCGATTGGCCCCTCCAAGCAAACGGCCAATCGGGAGATTGGCGTTCCCAGGGGGAAGACGGCCGCCGTTCCCGGTTTTCTCCGTGGCCTCCGCGGCTCCGTGGTGAAAACAGTCTTCCCCTGCTACTTCGTCTCCGCCTCGACCAGGGCGATCTCCTCCGCCGTCAGGCCGTAGAGGCCGTAGACCAGCCGGTTGATCTCCGCGTCCGTTGCCGCGATCTGGCGTTCCACCACCGTCCGCTGCGCCTCCGAGACCGCCGCCGCAAGCTGCTGGTGAAGCGTCAGCATGGAGGTCACCAGCGTGACCATCCGGTCATGAGATTGCCTTTCGGCCTTATTCTCAAGAGAGACTCTCCGGATTGGGATTTTCTCAAGGAACTGTGTCCAGAAACGGACGTAACCGCCCCGAAGGAATGTTCCGACTTGCCCGAGATACCAGAACAACAGTTTGGAGTTGAGGAGTCCGAGAAGGTAGAGCTGGTTCATTTGGGGATCAAGAGGGATGATGCCGTAACCTGTCTTGTAGAAATGCCCTGACACATCGTGGCAGTAGGACGCAACGTTATTAAAGTCTGGTGCGATGATCTTGGCCTTTGAAAACAGATGCATGCTCTTTGGATAAGCGAAGCCATACCAACCAGCCCCTCGAAAGCGACCTTTCTCCCGCTTTTCAAGAAAGGCCCGGCACATCTCCAAGTAATGCCAAGCCTCCGGGTAATGCCCTTTCAACTCGTTTGGATCGAGAAGGCGGCAAGTGTCAGTCTTGATGTCGTAGGGAGAAATCAGGCACGCCTCTCCGCGTGGGGTGACATAACGCCGAATGTCCTTTCCGCGAAGAAAAGGAACAACGATGCCCGCTTCTACCGTCACCTCAGTCGAAAGCGCTTTCGAGAAACCCGTGATGGTGCCCCCATCCTTGCGAACCCTCTCCAGCACGAACACCTCATCTGCGCTTGTCTGGGTTCCAACAAAGATGTTGGCAATACTTGCCAGTTTCTCCGGCATGGCCGAAAGTCGATCAAGCAGGACGTTGCCACCTCCCACATGAAAGTTCCATTCCTGAGCCAAGACGCTTGATGCCGACACATTGCCCTCAATGCCCCATGAGTCCTCAATGCTGCCATGTTCATTTCCGAGGATGTTTGCCCGCCACCCTTTTGCGTTGCTTACCTCCACATAGCGGCATTCTGGAGCGGGGGCCTTGTCGAGGAAGAGGAGGCAGGTGTAGGTGGTGGCGCCGTCGAAGATTTGCTGGTCTCCGAAGTGGACGACGTGGGCGAGGTGCTGTCCTTCGGCGATGAGCTGTCGGACGGGGGCGCCGTATTTGGCGTTGAAGAACTTGTGGGGGCAGATGAAGCCGAGCCTTCCGGCGGGATTGAGGAGGCGGAGTCCCTGCTCGATGATGACGACGTAGATGTCGTAGTTGCCCTGCTGGGCGGCGCGGTAGAGGCGCTTGTAGATTTCGACTTCGAGGGGGGCCCACTCTTTCATGGTCTGGATGCGGATGTAGGGCGGGTTCCCGATGACGCAGTCGAAGCCGCCGTCTTTCATGGCCTGTGGGAACGCGGCGGCCCAGTCGAAGGGGTTGACGCGGCGCATCTCCCCGGGTTCGGGGAGGAGGTCGGCGGTGAAGTAGTCGGGGCCGATGAGGGAGTTGCCGCACTGGATGTTGGCGGCGAGGTTGGGCAGGACGCGCTCGTGGACGAGCATGCCCTGGCTGGAGAGGGAGCTGTTGTCTTCGCCTTCGAGGGCCTTGAGGAGGAGGGAGAGCTTGGAGACTTCGACGGCCTGGAGGTCAATGTCCACACCGAAGAGGTGGGTGGTGAGGATGCGTTTCTTCTCGCCGATGGTGAGGCGCCACGCGCCGGTGCGGGGGTCTTGGTGGACGGCCCTGGGGTGTTTCCCGGGGCTGTTTTCCTGATACCAGCGGAGGCAGTGGTCGAGGAGGCACTGGTAGGCGCCGAGGAGGAAGGAGCCGCTGCCGCAGGCCATGTCGAGGACGCGGAGGGGGGCTTTCCCTTTTCCCCCGGCGAGCTGGGCGGGGCTCTTTCCGGCGATGCGGACGCCGACGGTGTTGCGGACGATGTAGTCCACGATGTAGGCGGGGGTGTAGTAGACGCCGCCGGCCTTGCGGACTTCGGGCTTCTCCTCGACCTTGGCCTGGTGTCCGGCGGTGAGGCGGATGACCTTGCCGAGGAAGCGCTCGTAGACCGTGCCGAGAATCTCGACGGGGAGGATGCCGAAGTGGTAGGGGGAGCCGTGGGCGAAGTAGAGGCTCTGGAGGATGGGCTTGAAGACCTTGTCGTCGAGGACGAGTCCGGGGGTGATCCTGTCGGGGGGCTCGGGGGTCTCTTTCTCGGCGGTGAAGTGGAAGATGCCGGAGTTGTACTTGTCGTCGGCCTCGAGGCAGAGGGAGTGAATGAAGTGGTGGTAGATGTCGGGCTTCTTGGAGAGGTTCAGGAGCCGCTCGTAGGGCTCGAGGCCGCGGTCTTCGGCCATGCGCAGGAAGATGACGCGGTCAATGGTGCGCTGGACGGCGGCGTTGAGGTCGTCGGAGGAGAGGGCGGGGTTGCGCAGGGCGAGGTTGCGGGCGAGGCTTTCGCGCCATCCCTCGATCTCGCGGAGGAACTCGGTGTCCACCTCGGAGGTGCCGCGCTTGCGCTTGGAGGCGGTGTACTGGTCGAAGGCGCCGGACCAGACGGCGTCGCGGGAGAAGATGTCCCACAGCTCGCGCCAGCGGTCGGGGTACTGGTCGCAGGTGAGGTAGAGGGTGCGCGCGGCGGAGGCTTTGTCGCCGGGGCGGGGCCGGGTGGTGCAGTCGTAGACGGCGAACTCCTCGAAGTCCGTGAGGATGGAGACGGGGACCTTGCCGCTCCACCCGTAGCGGCGGAGCTGGAAGGCGGGGGCGGGGTCGGCGGCGAGGTTGACGCCGCATTTCTTGGCCTCGACGTAGAACTTGGGCGTGGTGCCGACGCGGAAGGCGTAGTCGGGGGCGCGCTGCTGGCCCTCGACGTCGAGGCTGTCCTCCGTGACGACCTCGCGGTACTGCGGGGCGACGAGGGCGGTGTTGCGCAGGTCCCAGCCGAGGGCCTCGAAGAGGGGGTCAATGAGGGCCTGACGGACGTGGGCCTCCTTGGTGCCCGGCCCGCGGTAGGTGTCGCGGTGCTGGGCGAAGAACTGGCAAATCTTCGCGGCCTCGTCGCGGCCCTGTTCAAAAGTCTTTCCCATGCGGCGCCTCCCTTGTCCGTTCGGGGTCCCCGTGATTGACGTGGGGCGATTATAACGGCCCCCGCGCGGCGGGGGAAACTTTTCCCCGCCGCCGTGGTTGCCTATGCCCACGACGCCAACGGCCGCCTGGTCTCGGTGACGGACCCCAACGGGAATGTGACGGGCAGGGCGTATGACCGGTTTGACCGCCTGGTCCGGGTCGCCTTTGCGGACGGACAGGAGGAGACCTTCGCCTATGACGCGGTGGGCAATGTGACGGCCCACCGCGCCCCCGGCGGCATGGCCACCGCCACGGCGTATGACGGCATGGGCCGCCCCACGGCGCGGACGGTCACCCAGCTTTCGGGGCGGGCGTATCCCGGCACGGCGTCGTTCCGCTATGACGCCCTGGGGCGGCTGGTGGAGGCGCGAGACGACGACAGCACCGTCACGCGGACCTATGACACCCTCGGCAATCCGGTGGAGGAGTCGGTCCAGGCGGGCGGCGCGTCCGCCACGCGGCTGCGCCGCACCTATGACTCCCGGGGCCGGCTCGCCAAGCTGGACCCCCCCGGAAGCAACAACACGCTGTCTTGCGTTCGCAACGACGACGGCCTGGTCACGGGGATATCCAGACACACCACCGCCCTCGCCGCCTACGGCTATCTCGGGCCGCGCCCCGTCCTGCGGACGCTGACAAACGGCGCTGCGGCCGTGGGCGAAACGGTCATCGGGTACGAGGCGACGGGCGACCGGCCCGCCGCCATTTCCCATGCGGACGCCGCCAGTGCGACGGTGGACGCGCGAACCTACACCTGGGACAAGGCGGACAACTTGACCGGCTGGCAGATCACCGGCTGGACGCCCCCCACGGCCTCGGCGACCCTGACCTATGACGGCCTGAATCGTTTGGCGCCCGCCAGCATCGGCGCGGGCTGGACGCTGGACGGCGCGGGCAACCGTAGCGGCGGCGGCTATTCCTTCACGGGCAGCGATGAGGCCATGCACCGCTACACGAGCGTGGCCAGCCTGCCGCAGTACCACGACGCGCAGGGGGCGTTGGTGAGGGTCGCCGTGGACGCGGACACGGTCAAGGAATACCACTACGACGTGAACGACCGCCTCGCCCACTACCGTGAGGTGACGCTGGCGGGCGGCACGGGCTTCGCCCCGCTCGACATCGGCGACTGGACCCAGATCAACGGTGCCTGGTCGGTCAGCACGGGCGGGCCGGAGGGCGACTATCTCGAAGAGACAACCTCGGCCATCGGGGCCATCCTCTACACGCCGATCCCCTACCCGGACAACGGCTTCACCTTCCGCTACCGCTCGGCGCACGCGCCTGCGAACCCGGACGGCAACGGCACGCCGGGGCAGTTCAGTTCCAGCGACTACCCGGCGAAGTACTACGCGCAGGCGCTGTTGGCAGTGGACACCAGCGGCGGCGCGCCCTATCCCTACGCCGCCTTGCGCATCGAGCCGGACCGCCTGAGCGTCGTCTTCTTCGACGGTGTTGACCTCCACGAATTGGACAGCGCCGCCGTCACGACGGAGGCGGACGTCTGGTACACCGTGCAACTGCGCATCGTGGCGGGCGGCCCGGAAGGTGCCATGCTCTCCGTCGAGCGCGCGAGCGAGACGCCGGGCGAGCCCTTGTCCGCGCTGATGCAGTCCGTGCCGGTGGGCGACTTGCCCAACATAGAGGGCGACGCCGTCGGCTTCACCGTCGGCGAACTGGCGGACTACGACTTCCAGTTGGTGGAGTACGCGGCGGGCCCGGACCTGACTGCGACCTTCGTGGACTGGGCCTGCGACGCCTACGGGCGCAAGGTGGCCGAGACGGTCTACGACAGCACCAACACCGTCACCTCGCAGACCTTGTATGTGTGGGACGGGTGGCGGCTGGTGGCGGAGCTGGACGCGCGCGAGAACAACCGGGTGGTCGCGGAGTACGTGCCGGGGCCGGGCTATGTGGACGAGACCGTCGCGGTCCGGCGCGACCTGAACCGCGACGGCGATTTCGCCGATGCGAACGAGGGCTTCCTCTACCCGCTGGCCGACCAGCAGCACTCGACCGTGGCCCTGCTCAACGCGTCGGGGGCCATTGTCGAGCGCTACGGCTACGACGCCTTCGGGACCCCGTCGTTCTACGACGGTGCGGGCACCGCGCTGGCCGGGGGCAGCGCCGTGGGCAACACCACGCTCTACACGGGCCGCACCTGGCTCCCCGCGCTGGGCCTCTACGACTACCGCCAGCGCCTCTACGACCCCGCCACGGGCCGCTTCCTCACCCCCGACCCCGCCCAGGACCCCGCCAACCTCGGCAACCCCTACACCTACACCGCCAACAACC
>JAAYBR010000043.1 GCA_012730045.1 Candidatus Hydrogenedentota bacterium
CATTTCCCCAAGGCCATCGCGGCACCCGGTCTGGAAGGCGCAAGCGAGCTTGCGCACTCCAAGGCGCGCTCCGCGCGCGTCGTGAGAGGCCGACACACACCCTCACAGCCCCGGCGTTGCACAGCGCGAAGCGCCTTGGAGTGCGGTAGCTTGCTGCCGCCGTTCTTCGCGTGGGCTTGCCCGCGCGGGGGCGGACGCGAAACGACGATAGCCGCGCATTTCCCCAAGGCCATCGCGGCACCCGGTCTGGAAGGCGCAAGCGAGCTTGCGCACTCCAAGGCGCGCTCCGCGCGCGTCGTGAGAGGCCGACACACACACCCTCACAGCCCCGCGCCCTCACAGCGCGCTGCGCACGCGAAAAGGCACCGACATTGTCCGCCTCCCCTCCAAGAAAAAAACGCGCGGCGGGCCGCCGGGGGGCGTGCGCGCCGCGCGCTTGATTGCGGGATGCGGGGGATCAGGACTTCTTCGCGAGGACCTCGAACTTGACGAGGACGTCGGGGAGGATCGGGACGCGGACGCCGCCGATTTCCCAGTCGCCGGGGCCGACGCCCCAGAGGTTCCGGTCAATGCGGACCTCGCCGAGGGCGGTGACCTGGGTGTCGGAGACCTTGACGTCCAGGGGGATTTCCACGCCGACGGTCTTGTCGCGCATGGTCCACGCCACGGTGGCGACATACTTGCCGTCGCGCTGCTCGATCTTCTTGCTCTCAATCTTGACCGTGGGATAGGTCTCAATGTCGAAGAAGACGGCGGTCTTCAGCACGCCGGTGAGAATGGCGTTCTCCGTGCCGATGGACGGGGTGTCTATGGTGATGCTGAAGGAGCCCTGTGTGAAGTCGCCGCCCGGAATGGTCACGGTGCCCTCGCTCTTGTCGAAGCGCCCGCTCATGCCGATGGTGTCGCCAGCCACGGTCTTGTAGCCGATGAAGTCAATGAAGGTGTCGTCGAGGCTGAGGGCGTAGGTGACCGCGTCGCCCGCAGGGGCTTCGGGGGCGGCCGCAGGCGCGGCGGCGGGGGCGTTCACGGGGGCGTCGGCCGGGGCGGCCTCCACAGGCGCTACGGGAGCTTCGGGGGCCGCGGCCGGAGCAGGCGCTGGCTTGGCATCATCCAAGGTTTTCAGGTCCACCACGGCCGTCTGGTGGGTGCGCTCGAAAACCTTGGTGGCCTCGGCGGCCTTCTTTCCGTATTCCACGCCAAACTTATACCCGGCGGCGCCGCCGGCGGCGGCGCCCAGGGCGATCAGAACGACGCCGATGAGAATCTTCTTCATGGTTCAGACTCCTTTGCTCTCTGCCCTGTTAACGCGCGGGCTCGCGGCATTCTTAGAACACGGGGCCGCGGCGGGGCTGTTCCCGCCGCGGCCCGGAAAAGCGTTGTCAGCTCTGCGCGGGGGCCGCAGGCGCCTCCGGGGCGGGGGCCGCCGCCGCGTCGGCCGCCGGGGCGGCCTCGGCGGGCTTGGCGTTGCCCCAGGCCGGGTCGTACTCGAAGTGCGACGGGGTCTCGAAGTCGAAGGTGGTCCACGCCGGGTCGAAGTCTATGATCTTGCCCTCGGTGCGGGACTTGATGGCGGCGATGGCGGTCAGCGCGGTGGTAAAGCCGACCATCTGGTTGTTGAGCGGGACCTTGCCGGTGCGCACGCCCTCGACGAAGGCGGCGAACTGGTACACGTCCGGAACCTTGAGGTCCGTGCGGTCCTTGAACAGCTCGACGCCGTTGAGCATCTCCTCGTTGGTCTGCTTGCGGGTGCTGCCCGCGGCGGTCTTCGCGGCCAGCTCCTCCGCCGTGAGGTTCTCCTGCGTGGCGTAGGTGACGTCCTCCTGGTAGTACTTGCAGACGTTTTCGGTCAGCTCGAGGGTGCCCAGGTCGCCCTGGATCAGCTCGGACGCGCCGCGCTTGGCGTTGCTCAGGATGCTGGTGTAGACAAAGCGCACGGTGTAGTTGCGGTTCGCCGTGCTGTCGTCCATGAGCGTCGTGCGGGACTTGGTCTGGATGAAGCCCGGCGAGCTGCGCTTCATGTCGTACTCGAAGACGAGCACGATGTTGTCGTGGGCCGTGCGGCCGTCCTTCCAGTAGTCGAGCCCGGCGACGGAGAAGACGCGGGTGGGCACGGCCTTGAGGAACCAGTTGGCGATGTCGGTCTGGTGCGTGGCCAGCTCGGTGTAGAGCCCGCCGGACACCTCGTCAAACAGGCGCCAGTTCATGTGCAGCTCGAAGTCGGGGATGTACTTCTTCTCCTCCTCGTTCAGCACGTAGTCCTTCGGCATGGGGCGGCGCCACTGGTTGTTGCGGTGCCACTGCGCGGTGATGTGGGTGATGCGGCCGAGCATGCCGCGGTCGTAGGTCATCCACATGCCCAGGTTGTACTTGGGGTTGTAGCGGCGCTGGTGGCCGACCTGCACGAACTTGCCGGTGTCGTGGCATTTCTGGATGACCGCGCGGCCCTCCTCGACGGTGCGGACCATGGTCTTCTCGCAGAAGACGTACTTGCCCGCGTCCAGCGCGTCCAGCGTGATCGGCGCGTGGGTCATGAGCGGCGACGCGATCACGACGCCGTCCAGCGTCTCCTTCTCCAGCATCTCCTTGTAGTTGTAGTACACGTTCGGCGCCGGCAGCGCCTTCGCCGCCGCCTTCATCTCGTCCGTCACCGGCGCGCCCTCGGCCAGGTACTGCTTCGCGTTGGAGAGCATCACCAGCGGCCGGGCCGACTTCTGGTTCGCCGCGTACACGTCGCTGAACGCCGCCACATGGATGTCGTCGTTGCCGCAGAGGCCCTCGTTCAGGTGGAAGCAGCCCTGGCCGCCCAGGCCGATGCAGCCCACCACGACCTTGCTGTTCTGCGCGTAGGAGAAGGGGGAGTACGCCGTGGCGATGGAGAAGGCCGCGGCGCCGGCGCCGGCCACCTTGACGAAGTCGCGCCTGCTGATGTCACTGCTCATGGAATCTCGCTCCTGTGCCGCGGCCGGGGCCGCGAAATGTTAAGAGGGCCACTCCGCGCGGCCCGCGCCGGTACTGTACCGGCCCGGGCGGGCGCGCCTGCATTCCAAGGTTGCGGGGGCGAGCCGTCCCGTGTCCCCCGCTTTCCGCGTTTTTCGGCGTAACAGACGGTTCCCGAACCATTTGACCGCGCCAGAAACGAAAAGGTTGCGCCAAAGCGGCGGAACGGCAAAAAGCCGCCGGGTATTATAGGGGCATCCCGCCGCCGCAGTCCACTTTTCCGGGAATGCGGGAAGCGGGCACACGGGCCGAAAATGCTCCGACAAGAGATTGCCGCGTCGGCCGGGGCGGCCTCCTCGCAACGACCGGGCGAATCACCGTCATCGCGAGGAAGCGGAGCGACCGAAACGATCTCGTTCCCGGCATGCCCCCGCTCCCCACTTCTCTTCTTGGCGACTTGGGCCGTGCCGCCTTCTTGCCCCGCGGCGCGCCTTCGCGGTACAATGGGGTTGTCATGAACACGCAACGGCACAACGCGAACCTGCGACTGCGGCTCCGACTCGGACGCCGGAAGGCTTCCGCTGTGCCCTGCCGTGTGTGACTGAACTGACAGAACGCGCATTCCGGGCCGCGGGGCCAGTCCCCGCGGCCTTTTCTTTTTGTCTGGACGCAAAAAACGGCGGCGCACGCCGCGCCGCACCCCGAAAGGAGGTGGTGTCTTATGGATTTGGGGCTCGACGGGCTCGAATCCGGCTGCTTGCCCGCCCTGAGGCGGATGTCTGTCTGTGCACATGAAAAAGCAACCAGAAAAGGACCGGTACCATGGAAAGAGAGATTCGTTTTTTCGACACCACCCTGCGCGACGGGGAGCAGACCCCGGGGGTGCATTTTGACGCGGAAACCAAGGTGATCCTGGCCCGCCGCCTGGAGGATTTCGGCGCGGCGGTCGTCGAGGCGGGCTTCCCCGCCTCGTCGCCGGGGGACGCGGAGGCGGTGCGCCGCGTGGCGGAGGCCCTGGAGCGCGCCGAGGTCGCCGCGCTGGCCCGGTGCCGCGCGGGGGACATTGACGCGGCCGCGGAGGCCCTGGCCCCCGCCCGCAGGCCCGTCCTCCACGTCGTGCTGGGCGTTTCGGACATTCATCTGGCGAAGAAGCTGCGCATGTCCCGCGCCGCCGCCGTGCGCGCCATTGCGGAGTCCGTCGCCCGCGCGCGCCGGCGCGTGGAGCGCGTGCAGTTCAGCGCCGAGGACGCCTCGCGCGCGGACCCGGTCTTCCTGCGCCAGTGCGCCCAGGCGGCGGCGGACGCGGGGGCCTCGCGGATCAACCTGCCGGACACGGTGGGCTGCGCCCTGCCGGAGGAGTACGGCGCCATGATCGCGGACGTGGCCGCCTTCCTGGACCGCTCGGTCATCGTGTCGGCCCACTGCCACAACGACCTGGGTCTGGCCACGGCGAACACGCTGGCCGCCGTGCGCGCAGGCGCGCGCCAGGTTGAGGTGAGCGTCAACGGCCTGGGCGAGCGCGCCGGAAACGCCGCCGCCGAGGAGGTGGCCGCCGCCCTGCGCCTGAAGCGCGTCGCCGCAACCGGCATCCGCCTGGAGATGGCCGCGGCCGTCAGCCGCCTGGTGGCCGAGGCCTCCGGCGTGCCCGTGCAGCCCAACCGCGCCCTCGTCGGCGCGAACGCCTTCACACACAGCTCGGGCATCCACCAGGACGGCCTCCTGAAGGATCCGGAGACCTACGAGTTCGTGGCCCCCGCGCTGGTCGGCGCGCCGGGCCACCGCTTTGTCATCACCGCGCGCTCCGGGCGCGCCGCCGTCGCCCGCGAGGCCGCCCGCGCCGGGGTGAACGTGGCGCCCGGCGACGTGGACCGCGTCTACCGCGCCGTCCTCCAGGCCGCCGACGCGCGCGGCGGCGCCGTGGACCCCGAAGAGATCGCCCGCATCGCCGCGGGCGTGTGAGGAGGGGGGGGGCTGGGCGGCTGCGGGTTCCGCCGGGAACCCGCGGCCGCCTCCGGGCCGCGCTGAAACAACGCGCGCCGGTTTAACAGCCCCCCACCGCAACCCGGAGCCCTCCGCCCATGCCCGAGCACGCCCCCCGGCCCTCCCGCCTCCGCCGTTGGATACGTCGCATGACTGCCCGACGCGCGGAACGCCCCCTCCCCTCCCCTGTTCCCGCCGCCGCCGCCCCCCTGTCGCGCCCCGAAGGCGCGGCCCCCGCCCTCGCCGCCTGGCAGGACTTCCTCCCCCTGCCCAACGACACCCCCTTCGAGATGCTCCGGGTCTACCGCGTGCTCCGGGACGCGGTGCCGGACATCTCGGACGCCGTGTGGACGTGGAAACGCCTCTGCCACGCCGGACACACGGTGGCGGTGGCCGAGGCCGGGTCGCCCCGCGACGCCGCCGAGGCCCTCGCCCGCGCGGAGGCCCTCCAGCGCCGGGTGAACCCCGGCGCGGGCGGTCTCGCGGGGCTGATGGACATCGCCTACGCGGCCCTGTTCACCTACGGCGCGGCGGCGCTGGAACTGGTCCCCGGCCGGGGGCGCTCGGGCATCCATGACGTGGTGCCGGTGGACGTGTGGACCCTGCGCTTCCGCC